>NZ_JBSFNQ010000009.1:0-148956 GCF_053981115.1 Streptomyces sp. NPDC003691
GCCCGGCCGGCCCGGGCCGGCCCGGGCCCGTCCGGGGTCAGGGTTTGAGGCCGACGAAGCCCCACTGGTCGACGGGTTCACCGGACGGCGGTGCGTCCGGGTGCCAGAGGCTGATCGAACCGAAGCCCGGTTCGACCAGTTCGAGCCCGTCGGCGAAGGAGCGCAGGGTCGCGGCCGGCCGGGAGACATAGGGCGCGGCGCCCCCGCTGGAGTAGTCCTCGGCGGCGGCCCGGGTCTCGGGCGTCTCGACGGTGTCGCAGAGGATCAGCGCGCTGCCCGCCGGAAAGGCCCCGAGATAGGCGCGGATCAGCCCGGCGGCCCGGGTGTCGTCCGTGATGTGCCCGAGGGTGGAGAGCAGCATCACGGCCACCGGCCGGGCCCGGTCCAGCACGCCCTCCACCGCGGCGAGCACGGTCTCCGGATCGCCGAAGTCGGCGTGGACATAGGTGGTGACGCCCTCGGGGCGCCCGACGAGCAGGGCCCGGGCGTGGGCCAGCACGATCGGGTCGTTGTCGACATAGGCGATCCGCGCCGAGGGGTCGACGGTCTGCGCGGTCTCGTGCGTCGCGTCCGCGGTCGGGAGCCCGGTGCCGAGGTCGAGGAACTGCCGGATGCCGTACCGCAGGGCGACCTGGCGTACCGCCCTGGTCTGGAACCGCCGTGACTCCCGCGCGATGTCGACGATCCGCGGATAGCTTCTGCCCAGCCGGGCGCCGAGCGCCCGGTCGACGGCATAGTTGTCGCGCCCGCCGAGCCAGTAGTTCCAGACCCGCGCCGAGTGGGGCGTGCCGGTGTCTATCTGTTCCGGCAGCACCCTGGACCGCTGCGCCTCCATCGGCGTCCCCCTTGCATCTCCATGCCGTACGGCCGTACGAGTGATCGCCATCCTTCCGCACCGGGCTCCGGGCGGACGCGGCGGACCTCCCGTGCCGGGGGATCCCCCCGGGGGAAGTCCGTCCGCCCCGGGACACCGCCTCGCACGGACAGCGGGACGGGACCACGGGCGGAGAGGACAGGGGCGGCGACTGACGGGCCCGGGCGGCGGGGACGGGCCCGGCGGCCCGGACCCACCGCGTCCGGTCCCGGGCCCGGGACCGAACACGTCCCGCAGAACGGTCCGCATGCGGAACCCCTGGAGGGCCCCGCGGGGGCCGCCGCACCCTTCGAGGCGGGGCGCAGAGGGTGAGCGGGCGGCGGGCCGCTGTGCCTGTGTCACCACCGTGCGGCAGGTGACCGGCGCCTGGTGACCCGCACCCGGTGACCGGTACGGCGCCCGCGGGCGGCCGGTTCGCGCCCTACCGGGTACCGCGGCGGCGCCGGAATGATGAAGGAACCGGAACGGAACCAGAACGGAACCGGAACCGACCGTCAGAGATCCGGAAGCCACCGTTCCCCCGCGCCCGGGGGCGGCGGCACCGGCGGAAGGAGCCCACCGTGTTGCTTCTCATCTCCCCGGACGGTGTCGAAGAGGCCCTGGAGTGCGCGAAGGCGGCGGAGCACCTCGACATCGTCGACGTCAAGAAGCCCGACGAGGGCTCTCTCGGCGCCAACTTCCCCTGGGTGATCCGGGCGGTCCGCGACGCGGTCCCCGCGGACAAGCCGGTCTCGGCCACCGTCGGCGACGTGCCGTACAAGCCCGGCACGGTGGCCCAGGCCGCCCTGGGCGCGGCCGTCTCCGGCGCCACGTACATCAAGGTCGGTCTCTACGGGTGCACGACCCCGGATCAGGCCGTCGAGGTGATGAGCGGGGTGGTCCGGGCGGTCAAGGACCACCGGCCGGACGCGCTCGTGGTCGCCTCCGGCTACGCCGACGCCCACCGCATCGGCTGTCTCGGCCCGCTGGCCCTCCCCGATGTCGCCCGTCGCGCGGGCGCCGACGTGGCGATGCTCGACACCGCCGTCAAGGACGGGACACGGCTCTTCGACCACCTTCCGCCGGACGTCTGCGGGGAGTTCGTCCGGCTCGCCCACGGCGCCGGGCTGCTGGCCGCCCTGGCGGGCAGCGTCCGCCGGGAGGACCTCCGCGAACTGACCCGTATCGGCACCGACATCGTCGGCGTGCGGGGCGCGGTCTGCGACGGCGGCGACCGCAACACCGGACGGATCCGGCCCGCTCTGGTCGCCGAGTTCCGGGCGGAGATGGACCGGCACGCCCGGGAGTTCGCGGCCGGCCCGGCAGCGGGATGACCACGGGAACACCGGGGAACGGGCTCCGCCGGGCGGCGGCGCGGGGAGGGCGTTTCGCGGTCGTCGATCCGGCGACGGGCGAACCGTTCGACGAGGCCCCCGACCAGGGCCCGGAGGAACTGGACGCCGCCGTGGCACGGGCCCGCGCGGCCTGGCCGGGCTGGCGCGCGGACCCGGCCGCCCGGACCACGGCACTGCTCGCGGCCGCCGACGCCGTGGTGGCCGCGGGCGACCAGCTCGCCCCGCTGCTCACCCGGGAACAGGGCAAACCGCTGGCCGAGTCGTACGCCGAGATCACCCGGACCGCGGCTCGGCTCCGCTACTTCGCCGAACTCGCCCCCGGGACCCTGCGGATCGCGGACGGCAGACCGGTACGGAGCGAGATCCGCTGGCGCTCCGTCGGTCCCGTCGCCGCGATCGTGCCGTGGAACTTCCCCCTCCAGCTCGCGTCGGCGAAGTTCGCGCCCGCGCTCGCGGCGGGCAACACGATGGTGCTGAAACCGTCCCCGTACACCCCGCTGGCCACCCGGCTGCTGGCCGAGGTGGTCCGGACCGCGCTGCCCGACGGCGTACTGACGGTGGTCACCGGCCGGGAGCCGCTGGGCGCCCGCCTGGTGTCGCATCCGGGGATCCGCCGGGTGTCCTTCACCGGGTCGGCCGCCACCGGCCGGGCCGTGGCCAGGGGTGCGGCGGAAGCGCTGACCCCGGTCACCCTGGAGCTGGGCGGCAACGACGCCGCCGTCCTGCTGGACGATGTGGACGTCGGGCGGATCGCGGACCGGCTGTTCCGGGCCGCCTTCCGCAACTGCGGCCAGGTCTGCATGGCGGTGAAACGCGTCTACGCCCCGGCCCGGCTCCACTCCCGGGTCGTCGAGGCCCTCGCCGAGCGTGCCGAGGCGACCGTTGTGGGATCCGGCCTGGACCCGGAGACCGGGATGGGGCCGGTGAGCAACGCCCCGGCGCTGGCCCGGGTCGAACGCCTCACCGCGCGCGCCCTGGCGGACGGCGCGCGGGCCGCGTCCGGCGGACACCGGCCGGACCGGCCGGGCTACTTCTTCGAACCGACCGTGCTGACCGGCGTCCCGCCGGAGAGCCCCGTGGTGACGGAGGAACAGTTCGGACCGGTGCTGCCGGTGCTGCCGTACCGGAGCCTCGACGAGGCCGTCGACGCCGCCAACGGCACCGGTTTCGGACTCGGCGGCTCGGTATGGGGCACCGATCTCGACCGGGCCGAGGCCGTCGCGGACCGGCTGGAGTGCGGCACGGTATGGCTCAACCACCACGCCGAACTCTCCCTCCACCAGCCCTTCGCGGGCACCAAGGAGAGCGGGGTCGGTGTCGCGGGCGGGCCGTGGGGACTGTACGCCCAGCTCGGTCCGTTCGTGGTCCACCGCCCGGAGGAGCCGTGAGCCTGACGTTCCGCGCCGCCGTCCTGCGCTCGTACGACGGGCGGTTCACCGTCGAGGACGTCGTACTGAGGTCCGGGCCCGCCGACGGCGAGCTGCTGGTCCGGATCGCGGGCTGCGGGATGTGCCGGACGGATCTCGCGGTACGGCGCTCCGCGGGCCGGACCCCGCTGCCGGCGGTCCTCGGCCACGAGGGGGCCGGGACCGTGGTGGCGACCGGCGGACCGGATACCGGTCACCGGCCCGGTGACCATGTGGTGCTGAGCTTCGACTCCTGCGGGCGATGCCCGAACTGCCTGCTGGCGGCCCCCGCCTACTGCGAGTCCTTCGCCTCGCTCAATCTCTTCGGCGGGCGCGCGGAGCACGCCGCCCGCTTCACCGACGCCGCCGGGGGCGCCCTGGCGCCCCGGTGGTTCGGCCAGTCCTCGTTCGCCGAGTACGCCGTGGTCCCGGCCCGTAACGCCGTCGTGGTCGACCCGGATCTGCCGGTCGAGCTGCTCGGCCCGCTGGGCTGCGGCTTCCTCACCGGCGCCGGGGCGGTCCTGAACACCTTCGCCGCGGGCCCCGGCGACACGGTCGCGGTCTACGGGGCCGGGGCGGTGGGGCTGGCCGCGGTGCTGGCGGCGACGGCCGCCGGGGCGGTGAGCGTGGCCGTCGACCGGCATCCCGGACGGCTGGCCCTCGCGGAACGGTGCGGCGCGATACCGCTGTCCGCCTCGACGCCCGCGCTGCCCGAGCGGATACGCCGGCTGACGGGCGGCGGCGCCCGGTACGCGCTGGACACCACCGCCTCCCCCGAGCTGATCAACGACGCGCTGCGGGCCCTGCGCCCCACCGGCCGGCTGGCGCTCGCGGCCCGGCTCACCACCCCGCTCCCCCTCGCCCCGGGCACCCTGGACCAGGGGCGCGGAATCTCCCACCTCTGCGAGGGGGACGCGGTCCCCGGGGTGCTGATCCCGAGGCTGACGGCGCTCTGGCGGGCCGGACTCTTCCCCTTCGACCGGCTCATCCGTACGTATCCCCTCGCCCGGATCGAAACGGCCGAACGGGATTTCGAGGCGGGCCGGGTGGTCAAACCGGTGCTGCTGCCGAAGGGCGCGGGCTGACGACGGCGGCGCACCGGGCCCGACGGCGATACGGCGATACGGCGGCCGGGCCGCGCCGCGCTCCGGCCGCGCGTCCTGTCCGGGTGCCCTATGCGCGTGCCCTATCCGCGTGCTCTGGCCGCGAACACCCAGCGGTTGCCCTCCAGGGCGTCGTTCGCCTCGGGCAGCGGGCCCCGCCCGTGGCGGCGGCTGAACTCGAAGGGCGTGTGGACGGTGGTGGACCAGCCCCGGCCGGCCAGCTCGCCCGCGGAGTCGGGCCGGTCCTCCAGCGCGAAGAGGTCCAGCAGGTCGATCCCGAGCTGCTCCCTGGTCGCGGTGTAGATCGGGCTGTCCCGGTACTCCAGCAGGTCCTTCTCCAGTTTGACCTCGTACGCCAGGGCACTGCCCGCGGCGCTCAGCCGGTCCACCAGGCCGACGAGCCGGGTCTCGGCGGTCCTGGGCAGATAGAACAGCAGCCCCTCGGCCAGCCAGACGCTCGGCGCGGCCGGGTCGAAGCCGGCCCCGGTCAGCTCCGTGACCCAGTCGTCGCGCAGATCGGCCGGTACGGTCACCCGGGCCGCCTTCGGCACGGCGGACACCCCGCCGAGCACCTCGTCCTTGAACGCGAGGACCCCGGCACGGTCGACCTCGAAGACCGTGCAGCCGTCCGGCCAGTCCAGCCGGAACGCCCGGGAGTCCAGCCCCGCCCCGAGCAGCACCACCTGACGGGCCCCGCCCGCCACCGACCGCAGCAGGAAGTCGTCGAGCACCCGGGTCCGCAGCCCGAAGTACCGGGCGAACCGCCCCCAGAGCGGATTGGCCTCCCCGCCCGCCACCTGGTCCGGCCGCACCGGCCAGCCCACGGACGCGGGCGCGGCACGCACGAAGTGCTCGGCGTACCCGTCCCGCGCCAGGCTGTCGTGGCGATGGCTCTCGATCGCCCGTGCCGCAGCCACCAGCAGCGCCGTCACACCGACGCCCCCGTGGACGCCGTCCGTACCCGTGGTCCCGTATGCCGTGTCCGTCATCAGCCCTCCCCAGCCGACACGAGACATACACACCCCGGCCCGCCTCGCAGAGCCGCGCCCACTTCTTTCACCCGAACGGGCGACTCAGGCGGGTATCCAGTTCGGCCACCGCGGCGGGATGTTGCTCGCGGGACAGGTATCGGCGAGCGTCGGATACCCGTCGATGGTGCCGCGGGTCGCAAAGACCCACCAGGCGAACAGGACCGTCACCACCACGATCAGGACCACGGACACGGCGACACGGACGGCCGTGGGAGCCCGGCGGGTCAGCAGCCGCCCGGTGAGCAACGACGCGAGCGCGAGGGCGACGCTCGCCCCCGGGAGGAAGAGGAACAGTACGTTCACCTCCATGCTGCCGCCCGCGTCCTCATCGGGCATGCAGTACTGGCGGGCCCATGCGGTCAGGTACCAGCCCGCGATCCCCACGGCGGCTCCGAGCAACGCGGCACCCGCCAGGGGCAGGAAGGCGGGAAGCTTCGGCTTCTGTGCGGCCGTGACCGTGGTGTCCATGTTCATGAACGGACATGACACCCCCCACGCCGTACCGGTTCCCGCGGCGGCCCGGGCCGGGGCCGGAAGAAATCCTGTGGAAGCGGCCGGAGCTCGCCTTTACGATGGCCCGATGGCGTCGATCAGAGAAGTTCAGATCACCTTCGACTGCGCGGACCCCGAGCGGGTCGCCCGGTTCTGGGCGGAGGTGCTGGGGTATGTCGTACCGTCACCGCCGGAGGGCTTCGCCACCTGGGCCGAGTACGACCTCACCCTGCCGCCCGAGCAGCAGGACCAGGGGGCCTCCTGCTCCGACCCCACCGGGAAGGGTCCCCGGCTGTACTTCCAGCGTGTCCCCGAGGGCAAGGTGGTCAAGAACCGGCTGCACCTCGACGTCCGTGTCGGCACCGGGCTGAAGGGCGCCGAGCGGCTGGCCGCCCTGGAGGCCGAGTGCGCCCGGCTGATCCCGCTCGGCGCGGAGCGCGTGGAGCTGCTCGTCGCGGACGGTGTGAACGAGTCGTGCCTGGTGATGCGGGACGTCGAGGGCAACGAGTTCTGTCTGGACTGAGCCGGTCCGCCTCCGGCGCGGAGATGCGCCAGGGTGGATGGGGCTTCTGGAAAGCCCTCCGCCGGACTGCGGACCGGCCCGGTTACGGACGGCCGTCGGCCCCGCCGTCAGCAGCCGCCCGTCCAAACCCGGGCCACGGCGAGCGCGGTCGGGGCGACGGCGGTGAGGAAGCCGCCCGTCGCCGCCAGGGTCTGGCCCGCCCCGGTCGCGGGGGCGCGGCGGAGCCGGACGATCCGGAGGCCGGTCGAGTCGGCGGCGGCCTGGAGTCCCACCGTGCCGGCCGGGGCGGCCGTCAGGACGGAGAGCGCCGTGGCGACCGTCTCGGAGCGGCACCGGCGCGACGCGTGGTCGTCGGCGGCCAGTTCGACGAGCCAGGCGGTGGCGGGGCGGGCGAGCCGGAAGAGCGGTACCCGGGGGAAGGCCCGGGCGAGCGAGACCGTCACGGCGGCCATCAGATGATGGCGGCCCCGTAAGTGGGCCCGCTCGTGTTCGACGACGGCGGCGACGGACGCCGGGGGCAGTTTGTTCAGCGCTCCCGAGGTGAGCACCACCCGGCCGCCCCGCGCGGGTACGCAGTAGGCGGCGGGCGCGGCGTGCTCCAGGGCGACGGCGGGCAGGCCGGGCAGCGGTCGGGCCAGCAGGTCGAGCACGGCGACATGCCCCCGCCAGCCCTTGCGCAGCCGCCGGAAGGTGCCCGTTGCGACAACGATGCCGCGCAGTACCACCCCGGCCAGGACCGCCGCGCCCGCGGCGCAGAACACCGCCAGCCCGTTGCTGAGCGCCGCGCGGCCCAGCTCCGTACAGCAGCGCATCGTGGTGAACCCGGCGCCGCTCCACAGGAGATGACCCAGCGCGGTCAGCCCGAGCGCCGCGACGGCGGCGCAGACCGCGGCGAGGAGTCCGGCCCAGACGGCGAGCGCGGCACGCGGATAGCGCGAGGTCCACGCGGCCCCGGACAGCAGCCGGGGCATCCAGATCGCGCACACCACCAGATAGCCGGTCAGCAGCGCGATCTGGATCATGTGTCGCGGTCGCAGTCGTGACGGTGGCCGTCCCGGCCGTCCCGGCCGTCCCGCGGTTCCGCGGCTCCCGGCCCGGATTCCGGTGCCGCTCCGGCCACGGGGTCGCCGGGGAGCCGGTGCAGGGCGGAGCGCAGCGCGGTCGAACGCTCCGAGCCGAGGCCCTGGACGAAGTGGAGCAGCGCCACATCGGGGTCCGCGCTGTCGCCGAGCACCTGGTTCATCAGCCGGGCGACGCAGGCGTCGCGGGCTTCGACGGGGGCGTACACGTACTGCTTCCCGCGTTTGTCACGGGTGAGCCAGCCCTTGCGGAAGAGCTTGTACATGGTGGTCATCACGGTGGTGTACGCCAGGGGCTGGGCCCTGGCGGAATTGATCTCGCCGCTCACCTCGCGGACCGTGACGGGCTCGGCGGCGGACCAGATCCGGTCCATCACCTCGGCCTCGAGACTGCCCAGATTCCACATCGTCGCCCGCCCCTCCCGCCTGCGCCTGTGATCATAGCGAGCGGTTCCGGCGGGTCCTAGACGGCCGGTTTGCGGAGGGTGGCGAGCAGGGTGGTCTCCAGGACGGCGGCGGCCTCCTTGGCGCGCAGCCGGCGGGCGGTGGTCTCGGCCGCCGCCGAGTGGAGCAGGCTGTAGAAGACGGTGACCAGCCAGGGGCGCGGCAGGTCGGTGCGGAAGACGCCCTCCTCCTGGCCGCGGGCGATGAGGCGGTCGACGCGGTCCAGGACCATGCGGTGCTGGCGGCGGCGGCGCGGTTCGCCCACCAGGCCCTCGGATGCGGTGACCAGATGGGAGTGCTGGTCGAGGATCCGCCAGCAGGAGCGGATCATGCGGACCATGCTTTCGTCGGCGGGCCCGGTGTCCAGCTCCTGGGCGGCGAGCGCCCGGTCGGCCTCGCTGACGGAGTAGGCGAGGACCGCCTCGAACAGCTCCTCCCGGGAGGGGAAGTGCGCGTACAGGGTGACCCGGCTGACGCCGGCGGCCCGGGCGACGGCGGTCATGCTGGCGTTGGGGTCCTCGCGGAAGCACTCCAGCCCGGCGGCGACGATCGAGACGATGCTGCGTTCGGCGTCGGCGCGGCGTCGGGCGGCTCCGCCGGACGGTCCGGGCGCCGGACGGCCGGCGGAACCGGACGGCGTCCGGCGGCTGGAACTCGTGGGCATGGGGGGAGGGTACGTCAACGCCCCGCCCTCAGCCAGAATCGGCGGCGGTGCCCGGGGGCCCGGCGGCGGGCTGCCGCGCCGCCCCGTTCACGGGCCCGCGCGCACCCTCCGCCGGGCCGGGCGCCGGGCCCCGGACCGCCGCGCCGGACGGGCCCGGGGCCGGGACGAGATGCCGGGAGACGCTGCGCAGCTTCTCGCAGGTCTCCTCGAACTCGCGCTCGGGGCGGGAGGCGCCGACGATCCCGGCGCCGGCCCGCAGCCAGGTGCGGCCCTCGCGCTGGTAGACGGTCCGCAGCACCAGGGCCGCGTCGAGTTCGCCGTCCGCGCCGACCATGAGGACGGCGCCGCTGTAGAGGCCGCGGGGTTCGGTCTCGTACTGCCGGATGAGGTCGTAGGCCGCGGTCTTGGGTACGCCGGAGGCGGTGACGGCGGGGAACACGGCCGCGAGCGCGGGCCAGGGGCCGCGGGTCCGGTCCGCGAGGCTGCCGGTGACCCGGGAGGCGATGTGCTGGACGCTGCCGCGGCGTTTGACGGTCATGAACTCCTCGACCCGGACGGACTCCCGGGCGCAGACCCCGGTCATCTCGTTCCAGGCCACCTGGACGGAGATGGCGTGCTCGTAGACCTCCTTGGCGTCGGCGAGGAGTTCGGCGCGCAGGGCGGCGTCGCGCTCGGGGTCGCCGGTGAGGGCGCGGGTGCCGGCGAGCGGCTGGGTGGAGACGGTGCCGTCGGCGGCGGCCTCGACCACGGTCTCGGGGCTGAATCCGGCGGCCCGGAGTCCGCCGAGGCGCAGCAGGAAGGAGCGGGCGGGGTCGTTGGCGCCGCGTCCGGTCGCATAGGTGGCGATCAGGTCGACGTCCCCGGCGATTTCGACGGTGCGGGAGAGAATGACCTTGTGCAGTTCGCCGCCGCGGATCGCGGCCACGGCGGCGGACACGGCCTTCTCGTAGCCCTCCTTGCCCTGGGCGGCGACATCGACGCGGAGCGCGGGGGCCGGGGCGGGTGCGGGCCGGGTGGTCCGCAGCAGCCGTCCGATCCTCTCGGCCATGGCGGGGTCGGTGGCACGGATGAGCGCCGTACCGTCGCCGATCCGTACTTCGACGGCGGGTACGAGAAGGTGCAGCAGTGGTGCGCCGGGAGCGGGTTCCCCGGATCCGGGGGCGGCTGCGCCGGGGGCGGGTACGGGGGCCGCGGGGCGGGCCGGGCGGCCGTCGAGGGCGTACGACAGCTCGAAGGCGGCCCACCCGTAGGCGCGCCAGTTCTCGACGGGGAGGGCGGCGAGGAGCCGGCGGACCGGGGTGAGGGGGTCGCCGGTCCAGGGCTCGGTGGTGTGCCGGGTGCCGGTGCGCAGTTCGGCGAGGCCGGGGCGGAGGGTGAGTTCGGCCTCGGCCCCGGCGGCGTAGCACCACTCGCCGGGCCGCTCGTAGACCACGTACTGCTCGTACGGCCCGCGCCGGGCGAGACGGGTGGCGAGGTGCAGGGGGTCGCCGGTGACCGGGACGGTGGTTTCGGAGTAGCGCCGGCGCTCGGCCATGGGGGTTCCTCGGGGTCGGAGGTCGTCGGGTCCGCGGCGGTCGCCTGGGGCCGGGTTCACCGGCACCGGGCGGGTCACCGCGGTGGACGGGCGGTGGCCCGCGGGCCCGGGGCGGGCCCGTTGGTCAGGCTGCGGACGAGTGCGCGTTTGTCGACCTTGCCCACGCTGGTGAGGGGGAAGGAGTCGCAGATGCGCACCACGTCGGGGATCTTGTAGGCGGCGAGTCCGCGTTCGTGGAGGAAGTCGGTCAGTCCGGCCGCCTCCCGGTGCCCTTCGCGCAGCAGCAGACAGGCGCAGGTGCGTTCGCCGAGGTAGGGGTCGGGGAGCGGCACCACGGCGGCGTCGAGTACGGCGGGGTGGGCGCGGAGGTGGTTCTGGAGTTCATCGGCCGGGACCTTGTCGCCGCCCCGGTTGACGAGGTCCTTCTCCCGGCCCTCGACGACGAGCCGGCCGCCGGTGGTGAGGCGTACGAGGTCGCCGGTGCGGTAGAAGCCGTCGTCGGTGAAGGCGGTGAGGTTGTGCGCTTCGGCGCGGTAGTAGCCGCGCAGGGTGTACGGGCCGCGGGTGAGGAGCCTGCCGACGGCGCCGGGGGCGACCTCGCGGTCCTCGTCGTCCACGATGCGCAGTTCGTCGGCGGGGCTGAGCGGCAGTCCCTGGGTGGTGGCGGCGGTCTCGGGGTCGTCGCCGCGCCGGGTGTAGCTGAGGAGCCCTTCCGCCATGCCGAACACCTGCTGGAGTTCGCAGCCGAGGGCGGGCGGGACGAGCCGGGCGGCCTCCGGGGAGAGGCGGGCGCCGCCGATCTGGAGGAGGTCGAGGCTGCTGATGTCGGCGGTGTTCCACCGGGCGGCCTGGACCCACAGCGCGGCGAGCGGCGGTACCACGGCGGTGACGGTCGCCCGGTGGCGTTCGACGGCGGCGAACGCGGTCTCGGGGCTCGGGGAGGGGCAGAGGGCGACGGCGCCGCCGGCGTGGAGGGTGCCGAGGACGCCGGGGCAGGCGAGCGGGAAGTTGTGGCCGGCGGGCAGCACCGCGAGATAGACGCTCCGCTCGTCGAGGGCGCAGACCTCGGCGCTGGCGCGCAGGTTGTAGAAGTAGTCGTCGTGGGTGCGGGGGATCAGTTTGGGCAGTCCGGTGGTGCCGCCGGAGACCAGGAGGAGCGCGGTGGTGTCCGCGGGCGGCGCGGGCAGCGGGCGCGGGGCGGCGTCCAGCTCCGCGAGGGCGGTGTGCGGGCCGGGGTCGCCTGCCACCAGGACATGGCGCAGGGAGGGGACCCGGGCGCGTACCTCGGTGGCGAGGTCCCGGTAGTCGAAACCGGTGGCCGGGTCGGTGTCGGGGACGACGTACGCGACGGCTCCGGTGGTGGTGCCGAGGTGGACTGCCTCGCTGCGGCGGTAGGCGGGCAGTCCGAGGACGGGCAGGGCGCCCAGGCGGAAGAGGGCGAAGAGCAGGGTGAGCATCTCCGGGATGTTGGGGAGCTGGACCACCACCCGGTCGCCGGGGCGGATGCCGAGGCGGGCGAGCCCGGCGGCACGCCGGTCGGCGCGCTCGTCCAGCTCCGCGTAGCTCCAGGTGCGGTCGCCGCTCAGCAGGGCGGGGGCGCCGGGGCGCGCACGCGCCCGCTCGCGCAGCAGCTCGCCCAGCGGGCGGCCGAGCCAGTATCCGGCCCGCCGGTACCGCTCGGCGAATTCCGCGGGCCACGGAACCATGTCCACGAGGATTCACACCCCTTCTTATCGATTTTCCCGGCAAGGAATCCCATAACCCTTACCCCTCCGTAAAGAATCTGGCTTCCGCAAAGACGGAACGTCAATAACCACTCGATAACGAACAGGCAAAGTGTCCGGCGGAATCAGATGGAATCAGGGCAACTTCCGGCGTATTTAATAGGATTGATCGCCTAATTCCGACACTCTCCTGGCGGGTATTACACCTTCGAGCACCTTCCTTCCGCGGAACGCGCGTGATGTTTTAGGTTGGCCCGACGGAAGCAGCACCGGGGCGTTACGGCGAACCCGACGAATTCCCCCACGCACCCTTTTGAATCGCCGGTAAAACCGTCGGCGAGGAAGCGAGGAGAGGACAGCGATGACGCACCGCGATCCCGCTGTAGCACGCCAGATCCGCGAGGCCCTGTCCGAGGTGCTCGGCCTTCCCCCGGACTCCCCCGACGCGCCGGCCGATACGGACAATCTGATCGCGCACGGACTCGACTCGATCCGCACCATGGCGCTGGTGGGGCACTGGCGTTCGGCCGGGTTCGAGGTGGACTACGCGGCGCTGGCCGGGGAGCCGACCATCGCGGCCTGGACCCGGCTGATCGGCGCGCTGCCGGGCGCCGGTCTCGCTCCCGCGGCCGGTCCCGCGGCAGGTCCCGGGGGCGCGGCCGCCGCCGGAGCCGCCGTCCGGGGAGGCCCGGACGCCCCGGACTCGGACGACACCCCGGACCTCGACGAGTCGCGCCCCTTCCCGCTGACGCCGGTCCAGCAGGCGTACTGGCTCGGCCGCCAGGACGGCCGGCCGCTCGGCGGCAACGGCTGCCACGCCTATATCGAGTTCGACGGGAAGGGGGTACGCCCCGACCGCCTCGAAGCGGCCGTACGCACCCTCCTCGCCCGCCACGGCATGCTCCGCGCCCGCTTCCTGGACGACGGAACCCAGCAGGTGGCGCCCGATTCGCCCTGGCCGGGCCTGACCGTGCACGATCTGCGCGAGCAGTCTCCGGAGCGGGCGGAACGGTCCCTGGAGGACGTCAGGGCCGCACTCTCGCACCGCCGCTTCGACGTCGCCGCCGGGCATGTCCTCGACGTCCGGCTCTCGCTGCGGCCCGGCGGCGCCACCCGGATCCACTTCGGCATCGACCTGCTCGTCGCCGATGTCCTCAGCATCCAGCTGCTGCTCGCCGAGCTGGCCGAGTGCTACCGCGGGGGCCCGCGCGCCGGAGACGGCGCACCGGGCGGTCCGGCGGAGCCCGGGACGTCCGAGGCATCCGGGGCGTCAGGGGTGTCCGGGGAACCCAGGGCCGCGGGGGCCTCGGGGGTGTCAGAGTCGTCGGAGGCGTCCGGGAAACCGGCGTACTCCTTCGCCCGCTATCTCGGCGACCTCGCCGCGCGCCCCCGCCCCACCGCGGACAAGGCCCGCGCCTACTGGCAGGAGCGGCTCCACGAGCTGCCCGGCGGTCCCGCCCTGCCGCTCGCCGCCGACCCCGAGCGCGTCGAGGCCCCCCGGTTCAGCCGCCGCGGCGCCCGGCTCACCCCTGCCCAGTGGCGCGGATTCACCGGACGGGCCCGCGCTCACGGCATCACCCCCGCCATGGCCCTGGCCGCCGCCTACGCCGAGGTGCTCGGCGCCTGGAGCGCCCAGCAGCGCTTCACCCTCAACCTGCCGCTCTTCAACCGCCAGGACGTCCACCCCGGCGCCGGGTCGCTGATCGCCGACTTCACCAACCTCGTACTGGTCACGGCGGACACCTCGGGCGGCGGCTCCTTCGCCGACCGGGCCCGCGCCCTCCAGGCCCGGTTCCAGCAGGACGCCGCCCACGCCGAGTACCCGGCCGTGGACGTCCTGCGCGACCTCGCCCGCGCCCGCCCCGGCGAACGGCCCACCGCCCCCGTCGTCTTCGCCAGCAATATCGGCTCCGAGTTCGTCGCCCGGCCCTTCCGCGAGACCCTGGGCTCGTTCGGCTGGATGGTCTCCCAGACCCCGCAGGTCTGGCTCGACCACCAGGTGTACGAGGACGCGGACGGGCTGCTGCTCGCCTGGGACGCCGCCGACGAACTCTTCCCCGACGGCCTGCTGGACACCATGTTCGGCGCGTACGAGCAGTTGCTGACCGTCCTCGCCGCGGACGACGCGGCCTGGACCGGTCCCGTGCCCGCGCTGCTGCCCGAGGCGCAGCGCACGGTCCGCGAACGCGCCAACGACACCGCCGACGCCCGCACCGACGCGGGGGCCCGCGGCAGGCTGCTCCACGAGGACGCCGTCGAGGCCGCCCGGCGGGCGGGTGAGCGCACCGCCCTGCTCTGGGGCACGGACGGCCGGATGAGCCATGCCGAACTCCTGTCCCGTGCGGTCGCCGTCGCCACCGGACTGCGCGACCGGGACATCCGGGGCGGCGAACCCGTCGCCGTCGTCCTCGACAAGGGCTGGGAGCAGATCGCCGCGGTCCTCGGGGTGCTTCTCGCGGGCGGCGCCTATCTGCCCGTGGACACCAATCAGCCGCCCGCCCGCCGTGACGGCATACTCGCCGACGCCGGGGTGCGCACCGTGCTCGCCCACTCCCGGCTGGCCGCCTTCGAGGACTTCTCCGCCCTCCCCCATGTCATCGAGGTCGACACGCTGGCCCCGGCCCCGGACGGCACCCCGCTGCCCTCTCCCTCCACCGGCCCCGAGGACCTCGCGTACACCATCTACACCTCGGGCTCCACCGGCCGCCCCAAGGGGGTGATGATCAGTCATCGCAGCGCGCTCAACACCGTCCGCGACATCACCGAGCGGTACGCGGTCACGGCGGGCGACCGGGGGCTCGCCCTCGCCGCCCTCGGCTTCGACCTGTCGGTGTACGACATCTTCGGCGTCCTCGGCGCGGGCGGCAGCCTCGTCCTGCCCGACCCGGACCGGCGCGGCGACCCCTCGCACTGGGCCGAACTGGTCGCCCGCCACCGGGTCACCTTCTGGAACTCCGTACCCGCGCAGCTCCAGATGCTCCACCACTACGCCGAGAGCGACCCCTCGCTCGACCTGTCGGCCCTGCGGCTGGCCCTGCTCTCCGGAGACTGGATACCCGTCACCCTCCCCGACGCCGTCCGGTCCCGGTGTCCCGGCCTGCGCCTGATCGGTCTCGGCGGCGCCACGGAGGCCGCGATCTGGTCGATCGCCTTCCCGATCGGCGAGGTCCCGGCCGACTGGCGCAGCATCCCCTACGGCCGGCCACTGGCCAACCAGACCTTCCATGTCCTCGACGCCGCGCTGCGCCACCGCCCCGACCTCGTCCCGGGCGAGCTGTACATCGGCGGTACGGGCGTCGCCCTCGGCTATCTCGGCGACGAACGGCGCACCGCCGAGCGGTTCCCGACCCACCCCGTCACCGGGGAGCGGCTCTACCGGACCGGGGACCTCGGCCGCTATCTGCCGGACGGCACGATCGAATTCCTCGGCCGGGAGGACACCCAGGTCAAGGTGCGCGGGCACCGCATCGAACTCGCCGAGGTCGAAAGCGCCCTGCTCGCCCACCCCGACGTCGGTTCCGCGGCCGTCGTCGTCGACGGCACGCACACCGCGGGCCGGAGGCTCGCCGCCGTGGTCACCGGCAGCCGCCGCACCCCCGCCGACGGCGACCCCGGGGCCGCCGTCGAGGCCCGCGAACTGGCCCGCGCGGCCCACGCAGCCGGAGCGAAAGCCGCCGCACGGGCCGCGGGCGAGAGCGCGCTCGCCCGGATCGACAAGGACCGGCAGCGGCTGGACGAGATCGCGTTCACCGCCATGGCCGCGGCCCTGCGCGCCCTGGGTGCCTTCCCGGCCGGCGCCCCGGACCCGACCGCCGAGGAGGTGCTGCGGCGGACCGGGGTGCCGCCGCGGAACCGCCGGATCGTACGCCGCTGGCTCACCGCCCTGGAGGGCGCCGGGCTCGTCCGCCGCTCTCCGGCCACCGGCCGCTACCGCGAACTCCAGCCCGTCGGCGCGCAGCGGCCGGCGGAGGAGCTGGCGCGGCTGGAGAGCGAGGGCACGGGAGCACTGTGGACCGCTCCCGTGCACGCCCTGATCGCCGAGAGCATGCGGCGGCTGCCGGAGCTGCTGCGCGGCGAACTCGACCAGGTCCGGCTGCTCTTCCCGGACGGCGAGCCGGAGGCCGCGCGGGCGCTCTACGCCGATAACGCGATCATGCGGTATCTCAATCACGCGGCCGCCGCGCTCGCCGCCCGGGTGGCGGCCGGTACCCCGCCGGGACGGCCGCTGCGCGTCCTGGAGGCCGGCGCCGGGGTCGGCGCGACGACCGAGCAGATGATCGCCGCGCTGCCCGGCGCGTCGGGCGGGCCCGGTATGGAGCCCGACTACCTCTTCACCGACGTCTCGCAGTTCTTCCTCCACGAGGCCCGGGCGCGCTTCGCCGCCCACCCCTGGCTGCGCTACGGGCTGTTCGACTTCAACAGCGGCTACCGGGGCCAGGGACACCGGGCACAGAGCTTCGACCTGATCATGATCGCCAATGCGCTGCACAACGCCCGGGACATCGACGCCGCGCTCGCCGGGCTGCGGGAGCTGCTGGCGCCCGGGGGCTGGCTGGTGCTGACCGAACTCACCGTGGACCGGCCCGACCTGATGACCTGGATGGAGTTCCTGATCCGGCTCGACGGGGAGGACCCGGACGACGAAGGCGACTTCCTGGACCGCCGCCGGGGCCGCGACCGGACCTTCTTCGACGCGGACGAGTGGCGTGAACTCCTCACCGCGGCCGGGGCGCAGGCGGTGCTGGTCCTGCCCGAGGACGGCTCCCCGCTGGCCGCCTTCGGCCAGCGGCTGATCGCCGCCACCTTCAACCGGGACCGGGCCGATATCGACCTGGAGGATCTGAGCGACCATCTCGCCGAGCAGCTCCCCGAGTACATGATCCCCGCCCGTATCGAGACCGTGGAGGAGCTGCCGCTCAGCGCCAACGGCAAGGTCGACCGGGCGACCGTGCTCTCCTGGGTCGCCGAGGGGCGCGGCGATGACCCGGCACGCTCCGCGCCGCTGCTGGACGAACGGGAGCGCGCGCTGGCCCGGCTCTGGGAGGAGCTGCTCGATGTCCGCGGGGTGGCCCGCGACGACGACTTCTACGAACTGGGCGGCGATTCCCTGCTCGTCGCCCGGTTCATCGGGCGGCTGCGGCGCGAGGTGCCCGGGGCGGATGTCCTGCCCTTCGACGAACTGCTGCGGACCATGGTGCGCCGCCCGACGGTCGCCTCGGTGGCCGAACGGCTGCGCCGCGCGGAGACGGAGGGCCCGGAGCAAGTCGCCGAGGCGGGCACGGGCGGGCCGGATGGCCCCGGTACGGAGGCGGTCGCGGGCGCACCCGCCGGTACGGCGACGGTCGCGGGTCGCGAGCCGGGCGCGGACGCGGAACCGGAGCCAGGCACGGACACGGGCGCGGGACCGGGTATGCCCGTGGGCGCGCGGCCGGACCCGGGTACCGCCGCAGGTACGGAGGTGACGGGCCGGTGAACCCCGTCGCCCCCGGCACCGCCGGACTCGCCCGGCAGTGGCTGCGCGGCCCCCGCCCCCGCCGCCGCCCCCGGCTCCGGCTGGTCTGTTTCCCGCACGCGGGCGGCTCCGCCCGCTTCTTCTACCCCTGGCCGCGGGAGCTGCCCACCGGCGTCGAACTGCTGGCCGTGCAGTACCCGGGGCGCGACGACCGGCTCGGCGAACCCGTACCGGTACGGATGGACGAACTGGCCGATCCGCTCGCCGAAGCCGTCGCCGGGGCGGGCGACGTCCCGCTGGTGCTCTTCGGGCACAGCATGGGCGCGTCCGTCGCCTTCGAGGTGGCCCGGCGGCTGCACCACCGCTCCCCCGGCCTCGTACGCCATCTCTTCGTCTCGGCCCGCCCCGCCCCTTTCACCGCCGTGCCCGACTCCGGCCCGCTCCGGGACGACGACACCCTGGTACGGGAGTTGGCCCGGCTCGGCGGCACCGACCCGGCCCTCTTCGACGACCCGGGGATCAGGTCGGCGCTGCTGCCCGCCATCCGGGGCGACTACCGGCTCATCGGACGCTACCGCTACCGCGCGGGCCCGCCGCTGGACTGCGCCACGACCGCCCTGGTGGGCAGCCACGACCCCGAGGCGCCGCGGCGGCTCGCCGAAGGCTGGCGGGCGGCCACCACCGGCACCTTCACCCTGCGGGTCATGCCCGGCGGCCACTTCTATCTGAGCGAGCGCCGCTCCGAGGTGATCGCGTATCTGCTCACCGCGCTCGGTGTGCACGGCGGCCGGGGCGGCGGACCCGCCTCCACCCCCTGAGCCGCGGGCCAGGGCCCTCAAGAAGCTACCGACCAGGAGGACGCGTGGGCGCGCTCGGCAAGGACACACCTCACGGCGGGCTCCGGCCCGGCGACGGCGGTCGCAGGTGAACGACGACCCGCTGGCCAAACCGCGCGAGGCCTGCGGGGTGGCCGGCGTCTGGGGCCCCGCCGTACCCCTGGTGCGCACCATGCTCATCGCGCTCCAGCACCGGGGGCAGCAGAGCGCCGGGATCGCCCTCTGCCGGAGCGGCGGCACCATCGAGCGCCGCACCGGCCCCGGCCGGGTGACCGAGGTCTTCCCCGAACCCGCCCGTCCGGCGCCGCCGGACGCCGCCGGGGCCGTCGGGCATGTCCGGTACGCGACCTCGGGCGGCCCCGGCGACGACGGGGAACCGGCCCAGCCCGTGGTGGTGGAGGCGGGCCCGGGGCACGGGCGGATCGCCCTCGCGCACAACGGCACGCTCGTGCACACCCCCGGGTCCCGTGCGGAGCTGGGGCTCCCGCCGGGGGCCACCGACACCGTCGTACTCGGCCGGATGCTGGGCGCGGCCATGGCAGGCGGCGCCGGGCTGTCCCAGGCGCTGCACCGGGTACTGCCGCATGTCACCGGCGCGTACTCGCTGGTGCTGACCGACGGCAGGCGGATGTACGGGGTACGCGACCCGCACGGCTTCCGGCCCCTGTGTCTGGGCCGGCTGGACGATTCCTGGCTGCTGGCATCGGAGTCGGCGGCGATCGCGGCGGCCGGCGGAAGGTTTCTGCGGGAGGTGGAGCCCGGGGAGGTGCTGGAGGCCGATGCCTCCGGACTGCGCGGCGGCAGGCTCGACGTGCCGGGCGCCCGCCGCGCCTCCTGCGTCTTCGAGCATGTCTACTTCGCCCGCGCCGACTCACGGATCGGCGGCCGGAGCGTCTACGCGGCCCGGTACGCGGCCGGGCGGGCGCTCGCCCGGCACGCGCCGCCGCCACCGTCCGCCGATGTGGTGGTGGCCGTGCCCGAGACGGCCCGGGTGGCGGCCGACGGCTACGCCTGGCGGGCCGGGCTGCCCGGTGTGCAGGGGCTGTTGCGGCACGAGGGCGTCGGCCGTTCGTTCATCACCGCAGACCGGGCGGGCCGCGAGGCCGCGGTGCGGCGGAAGCTGTCCGCCGTACCCGCCGCCGTCGCCGGACGCTCCGTCGTCCTCGTCGACGACTCGCTGGTCCGGGGCACCACGATGTCGGCGGTCGTCGCGATGCTCCGTACGGCCGGGGCGCGGGCGGTGCATCTGCGGATCGCGTCCCCGCCGCACCGCTGGCCGTGCTTCTACGGCATCGACACCGGGCGGGGCGAGACCCTGCTCGCCGCCCGGGTCCCGCAGGACCGGCTGGCCGGACATCTGGGGTGCGACAGTGTGGAGTTCCTCCCGCTGGACGCGCTCGTCGGCGCGGTCGGCGGCGGGACGGACACCCACTGCACCGCGTGTCTGGACGGCCGGTTCCCGACGGCGGTGGACCTCCGCGAAGAGGTCCTTCCCCGGCGGGGGCGCTGAGCCGTCGCCCTACTACGGCACCAGGGGCACCGCGCCCACGGCCGCCGCGGCCCCCGCCCCCGCGAGCGGCACGGGCCCCGACGAACGGCGCAGGGCCTGCCGTACGGGCGGTAACCCGGCCGTACACGTCCCCACGCCTCACCATGACCACGCGTCACACCCGGAGAGAATCGATGAGCGCGTCACTGCAGATCCGAGTTCTCAATCTCCTCTCCTCGTCCCAGCGCCCCCTCAAGGGGCGGGAGGTGCAGGAGCGCCTCAACCGGGAGCGGGAGGACCGGCTCGCGTACACCACCGTCCTGACCGTGCTGACCCGGCTGGTGGACAGCGGTGCCGCCGCCCGCGACCGCAGCGGACGGCAGTACGTGTACCACGCCACCTGCCGGGACGAGGTGGGCCTCGCGGTGCGGAAGGTGTTCACCAGCTTCGGCCCCGAAGCGGTCGCCCACTTCGTCGACCAGGCGTACGCCGATCCCGCGCTGCGGGCCCGGCTGCGCCTGGCCGTCGACGGCTCAGCCCTGCTCCGCGAGACGTCCTAGCGTGACGAGGGTGCGCTCGCGCAGCCCGCGCACCGTCTCCTCCGTACAGCGCGCCCCGTCGTACCACCAGTCGATACGGGTCCGGCCGGACGCGCGGTAGGTCCGGACGTCCAGGGCATGGCCCCGGGCGAGCGGGGGTTCCCCGGGCGGCGGGCCGGGCAGCGGCACCGGGTGCAGCGGGGTGCGGGGAGCGGTGGCGGCTGCCGTGGCCGGCCGGTACACCCCGTGGTCGGCAAAGGTGACCCCGGCGGTGGGCAGTTGCCGCAGCGCCTCGGCGGTCGGCGGGTGGAGATGGCGCAGGATGCCGTAGTGCACGCCGTGGTGGGGAACGTCGTCGAGGGCTTCGCGGGTGGCGTCGAGCAGCCGGGCGGGATCGTCGTGGCGGGCGCCGAGGAGGAGGGGATGGGCGGCGGTGCAGCGCCCGACGGTCCGGCCGAGGTCGATACCGGGGAACGTGCCGTCCCGGGCGCTGCCGAGCAGGTCGACGAGGAAGGGTTCGCCGCCGGTCTCCCGGGCGAGCGCCTCGGCGACGGCGGTGAGCACCACCACTCCCGGTCCCGCGCGGTGCCGCCGCTGGACCGTGCGCAGCGGGCCGGTGAGCTCCGGCCCGAGGGTGGCGCTCAGCCGCCGGACGGGGCCCCGGGCACCCGGCGCGGGCGCGGCCCCCGGGGTGAGTGAGGGGCCGGGGCCCGCCCGGCGGATGCGCTCCAGCCAGTAGGGGCGTTCGAGGAGTACGGCGTCGTCGAGCGCCCAGGTCGTCAGACAGTCCGCCCAGGTGCGCCAGGGGGTGGGTACGGGCGGCAGGAGCACCTCCCGGCCGGCCCGGAGCCGGCGGCACGCGGTGGTGAGGTCCTCGGCGAGCAGGCGCAGCGCGGTCCGGTCGACGGCACCGGCGTGGGCGAGGACCACCAGATGGCGGCCGTGTTCGGGGGCGGCGTCGACGAGGACGGCGGCGACGGCGGGACGGGCGCCCGGCGGGCGGAGCCTGCGGGCCTCCGCGGCCGCCGCCTCGACGAGCGCGGCCGGGCCGGGCGGGCCGTCCCCGGTCCAGGGGAGGACGGCGAGCGCGGCCGGGTCCGTCTCCGTCGGCCGGTGTTCCCAGAGACCGGAGTGGTCGGCGAGCCCGGTGTGCAGTGCTTCGTGGTGGCGTACGGCGTGGGCGAGTGCTTCCCGGAGCAGTCCGGGGTCGAGGTCGTCGGCGGCTTCGAAGAGGAGGGGGACGTCGAGTTCGGGCAGGACCGCGGGGTCGGCGGTCAGCTCCAGCTGGGCGGGGACCGGGGGGATGCCGGCGTCGGCGGGGGGCCGTGGGGCGGTGGTGGTGACGGCGGTAGCGGGTACCGGGCCGGTTGCTGCCGGACCGGGTCCGACGGCTTCGGCGAGGGCGTGCAGGGTGGGGTTCCGGAACATGGTGCGGGGGCTGAAGCGCAGTCCGGCGGAGCGGGCGCGTCCGGTGATCCGGGCGGCCATCACGGAGTCGCCGCCGAGGAGGAAGAAGTCGTCGTCGGGCTGCACGGATTCGACACCGAGGACCTCGCACCACAGGGCGGCGAGAAGCTCCTCCGTCGTCCGGTGCGCGGGGGCGGGGGTCGCGGTCTGCGGGGCGGGTTCGGCGTTCGCGGTGGCGGCGTAGGTGGATTCCAGCCAGTGACGGGAGCGCTGGAAGGGGTAGCCGGGGAGGGGCGTACGGCGGTCCCCGGGACGGCGCGTCGGCGAGCAGTCGATAGCGACGCCGCGTGTCCACAACTCGCCGAGTACACCCAGGAAGACGGCGAGCCCGGCGGCGCCGGGGGCGAACGGGGCGGGGGCGGCACGGCCCGGGGCGTCCCGGACGGGCGTGTCACGGTGTGACGGGCCCCGGGCGGGCGCCGGGAGCAGCGGCAGGGCGGGGCGGGGCGTTCCGGTTGATGTGCCGGTGTCCGCTCCGGCGCTGACCAGCAGTCGGCTGCCGTCGGCGAGGGCAGCCGCGAGCGCGGACTCCCCCGGATCGGTGTCCCGGCCCGCCGTCGCCCACCAGGCGGGGTCGACCGCGTCGGCGGCGCCGAGCGGCCCTCCTGTCGTACCTGAGAAGAAGGGCAGCTCCGGGGGTGCGAGGAGGGGAGCCGGGGCCTCGTCCGGCGTACCCCGCCGTACGACGAGACCGACGGCGTCGGCGAGGCTCATCACCCCGGCCACCACGGCCGCCGCGAACTCGCCCGCGCCCTGTCCGGCGACCGCGGCCGGACGCACGCCCCGGCCCTCCAGCGCGCGGGCCGCCGCGTACTGCGCGCAGAAGGCGCGGGCGGTCACGGCCGTTGGCCCCTCCAGAGCCGCGAGAGCCCGCGCCGGGCGGTCGCCGGGAGCGGCGCCGAGGTGTCCGGCGAAGAGCGCGGCACCGTGGTCGTACGCCTCGGCGAAGGCCGGTTCACTCTCGTACAGTCCGGGCACGGTGTGTCCGGATCCGTCCGCCGCGCCCGGGAACAGCAGGAGGACGGAGGGGTCGGGGCCGGCGGGGTCGCTGTCGACGGCCGGGCGCCCGGGGGCACCGAGAGCGGCCGCGGCCTCCTCGCGGTCCCGGGCCACGAAGGCGGTGCGGTAGCGGAAGGCCCGGCGGCCCTCCGCGAGCGTCAGGGCGGCATCGCCCAGCGCGGGGCCCGGAGTCTCCCGCAGCCGTACGGCGAGCCGTCCGCCCGCCTCGGCGAGGGCTTGTTCGGAGCGGGCGCTGAGCAGCAGGAGCCGGGGCTCGCGCGCCGGGGTGAGCAGGGGCTTCGGGGTGGATGCGGGGACCGGGGCGAGTGCGTGCTCCGGGGTGAGTGCGGCCGTACGGTCCGGCACGGCCGCCGGGCGGCCCGGGGGTTCCTCCAGCACCACATGCACATTCGTGCCGCCCGCGCCGAGAGAGGTGACCCCGGCGAACCGGGGGTGCTCGCCGCTCCACTCCCGCAGTCCGGACTGGATGAAGAACGGGCTCTGCGCCAGCTGGAGTTCGGGGTTGGCCTCGGTGAAGTGCAGGGTGGGTACGAGGGTGCGGTTCTCCAGACAGAGCACGGCCTTGATGAGGCCGACGACCCCTGCCGCCGTCTCGCAGTGGCCGACGTTCCCCTTCACCGAGCCGATACCGCACCAGGGCTCGTCGGGCCGTTCGCCGTAGGCCCGGCGCAGCGCGGCCACCTCGACCGGGTCGCCGAGCGCCGTCCCGGTGCCGTGCGCCTCCACGTACTCCACATCGCGCGGGCCGACCCCGGCCACCGCGAGCGCCTCGCGGACGACGGCGGCCTGCATGTCGACACTGGGCGCGGTGTAACCCATCTTCAGCGATCCGTCGTTGTTGACGGCCGAGCCGCGGATCACGGCCCGGACGTGGTCGCCGTCGGCGAGCGCGTCACTCAGCCGTTTGAGGACGACGACCCCGCCGCCGCTGGTGAAGACCGTGCCACCGGACTTCGCGTCGAAGGGCCGGCAGTGGCCGTCCGGCGACATCACCGAGTCGAGATCGCGCAGATAGCCCACCCGGTGCGGCACCTTGACGGACATTCCGCCCGCGAGCGCCGTATCGGACTCGCCGCAGAGCAGGCTCTGGCAGGCGAGGTGCACGGCGGTGAGCGCGCTGGAGCAGGCGGTCTGCACGCTCAGGGCGGGGCCGCGCAGGTCGAAGGCGTGGGCGATCCGGGTGGCGTAGAAGTTGACGTCGTTCGCCGACCACAGGGACATCTGCGCGGATGAGGACCCGGCGCCGAGCAGGGTGCGCAGGTCCTGCCGGGAGAGGACGTGGTACGGGTAGTAGCCGCAGGCGGAACCGGAGACGAAGACGCCGACGGCACCGCCGTTGCGTTCCGGGTCGCAGCCGGCGTCCTCCAGCGCGTGCCAGGAGGTTTCGAGGAGCAGCCGCAGCTGCGGGTCCATGGTGGCGGCGAGACTGGGCGGGAAGCCGAAGAAGTCCGCGTCGAACTCCTCGATCCCGTGCAGGGTTCCGGCCCGCCGCATATAGCCGGGGTCGCTCAGCACGGAGTCGGGCACCCCCTGGCGGCGCAGTTCGGTGTCGTCCAGGGTCTCCAGGCACTCCCTGCCCTCGCGCAGGTTCCGCCAGAACTCCTCCACCGTGCGGGCCATCGGGAAGCGGCCGGCCATGCCGATGACGGCGACGGACTCCGCGGGCGGCTCCGGCCCGGCCCCGTCTCCGGGCCGGTTTCCGGAGACCGGACCGGGCCCGGTCTCCGGCGTCGCCGGAGACCGGGGGTCCCTCGCGGTACTGCCGTTCATCGCTGCCTCCTTCGGGCCTGCTGTGCCATACGGGTGCGCCGGGCCCGGGAGCGGTCCTCGGCCGTTTCGCGCCCGGCTTCCGCCGGGCCCGCGGCCTCGCGGTCGGCCGTGCCGGTGAGCGCGGCGGTGATCTCCCCGGCCAGGTCGCTGACGCTCACGCCCGCCAGCAGGCGGGCGACCGGGATATCGAGCCGGAAGTCGTCCCGTACGGCGTTTTTGATCCGGACCGCGGCGAGGGAGTCCAGTCCCAGATGGACGAGGGGCTCGCCGAGGGGCAGGACGTCCTCCTGATGGCCCAGCACCGGGCGGACGCGCTCGGCGAGCCGTTCGGTGACCGTCCGGCGCAGGGTCAGCGGGTCCGTGGCGCGCAGCCGGCCGGGGTCGAAGGGGGTGTCCGCGGCGCGGTCCCGGGCGGAGGCGGCGGCGACGCGGGCGAAGTAGGAGGAGTGGCGGGTCTCGGGAAAGACCAGGGCGTGGTCGGGTCCGAGGCGGACGGCACCGGTCTGGATGTCGTCCCGGGCGAGCGCCTCCTCCAGCGCGGCGAACGCCTCCGGCGGGCGGATCTTGCCCAGTCCGCCGACCCGGGCGTCGCGGGCTCCGCCGGTCTCCGCCCAGGGGCCCCAGTTGACGGTCAGTCCGGGCAGCCCCCGGGCCCTGCGCCAGTGGACGAGGGCGTCGAGACAGGCGTTGGCCGCGGCGTAGTTGGCCTGGCCCGGGGAGCCCAGCAGGGCGGCGGACGACGAGTAGCCGATCCACCAGTCCACGCCGTCGGCCGGGGTCGCGAGGTGCAGCCGCCAGGCACCGGTGGCCTTCGCGGACCAGACACGGTCGATGCGCTCCCGGTCGAGTTCGGTGACGAGGGCGTCGTCGAGTACGCCCGCGGCGTGCACCACGCCGCGCAGTTCGGCGCCGACGTCGGTCACGGCCCGCATCAGCGCCTCGGCGACCCCGGGTTCGGCGATATCGCCGAGTACGACGACGACCCCGGTGCCGGTGGCGCGGATGCTCTCGATCTCGCGGGCGGTCCCGGGGCCGGGGAGCGAGCGTCCGTTGAGGACGACGCAGCCCGCGCCGTGCCCGGCGAGCCAGTGTGCGGTGGCGAGCCCGAGGCCGCCGGTGCCGCCGGTCACCACATAGCCGCCGCCGGGCCGCACCGGCGGGCGCGGGGGCGGAGCCGTACGGCCGGCGGGCAGCGGGGTGAGCCGTACGAGACGTCGTACGCCGTCCCGCCACACCACCTCGTCGTCCGCCGGGCCCGCGCACAGCTCGCGCGCCAGCTCCGCGGCACCGGTGCCGGGGCCCAGGTCGATCAGGGTGGGCCGCAGCCGGGGCCGTTCGGCCCGCAGCGAGCGGGTCAGACCGGTCAGCCCCGCCTGGGCGAGGTCGGGTTCGGCGTCGCCGGGCGTGCGGGTGCCCCGCGTGACGACGTACAGCCTCGGTGTCCGGCCCTGCGGGTCCTCGGAGACGGCGGTCGCGAGGCCGACGAGGGCCATGAGCCGCGCGGCGGGGCCGGTGTCGGCGGGCGGTGCACCGTCCGCGGGAGCGCCCCGCGGGCAGGGGTCCGCCGGAGCGCCCGGGCCCCAGCCCAGGTGCACGATGCCCAGGACCGGTTCCTTCGGACCGGCGGGCCGGGGGGCGGCGGGGTCGAGGGGCGGCGCGGTGCGGCCCGCGCGGGTGAGGAGGGAGGACAGTTCGGTACGGAACTCCTCGTCGCCGCCGCGGATCAGCCAGGTGCCGGGCGACGTCGCACCGGACGGAACGTCCTCCGCCGGGGCCGCGGCTCCCCGGGTACCGGCTTCCAGGGGTGCGTCCTCCTCCTCGACGGTGAACAGCAGTCCGTCGGCCGTCGCGGGCAGGGCGTCCTCGTCGAACCGGCGGAAGACCACGTCCCCGAGTTCGGCGACGAGCGCGCCCTCCCCGTCGTACACCGCGATCTGTGCGACGCAGCCCTGCCGGTCGGCCAGGACCCGGGCCCGGCAGAGAAGGTGATCGTCCAGGTCGCCGAGGATCCGGAGCCGTCCGATGCTCGCGGGGAGGCAGAGGCGGGCGCTGTCCCGCACCAGCGCCAGGGCGACACCGTGCAGGGCGGCGTCGAGGAGGGCGGGATGGCAGTGCATCCGGGGGTCGGGGCGCAGGGCCTCCGGGCGGCGGACCCGGCTGACGGTCAGCTGCCCGTCCGGGTAAAGCGCGGCCAGCCCGGCGAACGCCGGGCCGTGGTGCAGCCCGGCGGCACGAAGCAGCGGGTAGATGTCACCGGGCCGCGTGGCGCCGGGGTCGCCGGGCGCGCCGGTCGGGTCGCCGGGCAGGGCTGCGTCCCCGGCCGCCGAGTCGCCCCAAGCGCCGGTCCGGTCGGCGCGTGTGACGGCCGAGTCCCCCAACACTCCGGGCGCGGCCGCCTTGTCCGCGAGAGCCGCGATCCGGTCGCCGGGCGCGGCGGGACCCCCGAGCCCGCCGGGCGCGCCGGGTTCCCGGGATACCGCGGTGACGACGGCGACGGCGGCACTCGCGTGGACGGTGTCGGTCTCGCCGTGTCTGCCGCTGATCTCCATCGTCGCCTCCGCGGCGCCGGTGACGGTCAGCGTCGTGGTCACGGTGACCGGCGCGCCCAGGGGCAGCATCCGGTGGAAGGCGAGCCCGGTGACCTCGATGTCCGGCGGCTTCGCGCCGAATGCCGCGCAGGCCGCCGCGAGCGCCATCTCCGCATAGCCGGTGCCCGGCAGCAGCGGCAGTTCGCCCAGCCGGTGGTCCGCGAGCCAGGGCGGGCGGGACGCGTCGAGCGTGGTCTGCCAGACGTGGCGGCCGGGTTCGCCGGGCAGCCGGAACCCGGTACCGAGCAGCGGGTGCGCGCTCGCGGCCGACGGCGCGGCGGTCACGGCGGTCACGGCGGGGCCGGGTACCGGCCGCCGCTCCCGGTGGTCCCAGGGGGTGGTGGGCAGGTCCAGCAGCGCGCCCGCGGGGTGGAGCCGCGACCAGTCGGCCGAGGCCCCCCGGCAGTACACGCGGGCGAGCGCGGCGAGGAAGGCGGGCAGCGCGGGCTCGCCCCGGCGCAGGGTGCCCCAGGCGACGGCGCCCGGGACCTGGGTGTCGGCGAGGGTGTCGGCGAGCGAGCGCACGGCGACCGGGTGCGGGGAGACCTCCACGAAGGTGCGCAGTCCGTCTCCGGTCGCGGCGGTGAGCGCGTCGAGGAAGCGCACCGGCCGCCGCACGTTGGCCGCCCAGTAGGCGCCGTCGAAGGCCGGAACGGCGCGCGGGTCGCTCAGGACCGTGGAGTAGAAGGGCACCTCGGGGGCGGTGCCGGTGATCCCGGCGAGCAGTTCGGTCAGCTCCGGGACGACCCGGTCGGCGAAGCGGCTGTGCCCGGCGGCGTGGCCGCCGCGCACCGGGTAGGTGGCGATGTCGTCGGCCTCGCAGGCGGCGAGGAAGGCGTCCATCACCTGCTCGTCACCGGCCACCACGGTGGCCCGGGTGGAGCTGTGGACGGCGATCTCCAGATCGAAGCCCGCCGCGAGCCGCCGCCGGACCTCGGGTACAGGCAGTTCCACGACGGCGGTGGTACCGAGCCCGAACATCCTGCGCCGCATCACTTCCGAGCGGCGCAGGACGACCCGTGCCGCGTCGGTCAGCGGGAGGCCACCGCTCGCGACGGCGGCGGCGAGTTCGCCCATCGACTGCCCCAGGACGGCGGCGGGGCGCACCCCGTAGTGCCGCCACAGCGCGGCGAGCGCCGTCTGCATCGCGAAGAGGGCGGGCTGGACGTCGGAGGCGTCGGCCTCGCCGAGCGGGGTACTGGTCAGCAGCTCGTACGGGGTGGCGCGCCCCTCCGCCTCGAAGACGGGGGCGAGTTCGTCCAGGACGGCGCGGAAGGCCGGTTCCCCGGCCAGGCCCGCCCCCATCCGGTCCCACTGGGATCCGTAGCCGGAGAAGACGAAGACGACGTCCGGTGAGGTCCGGGGGGCCTCGGGGGCCGTGATGACGCCCTCGCCGCCCGCACCGGCGGCGAGCAGGCGCAGCCGGGCGGCCAGCCCGGCGTGGTCGTGGGCGAGGACGACGGCGCGCCGGGGCAGATGGGAGCGGCGGCGGGCGAGCGTGTATCCGATGTCGGCGAGTGCGGCCCGGCGGCCGGTCCCGCTCTCCGTCCACTCCGCGAGGCGCGCCGCGCGTTCCCTCAGCCCGCGTGCCGAGCGGCAGGAGAGCGGGAACAGCAGCGGCACCGGTCCGGCGCCGGGTGCGGAGACGGAGACGGGTACGGGTACGGGGATGGGTACAGGTACGGGTAAGGGGTCACCGGCCCGGCGGAGGGCCGGGGTCCGGGCTGCCGAAGCCCCGGCCGGGGGCTCGGCAGCGTTCTCGGCGGCCCTTCCGGCCGCGGCGCTCCCCGCCGTACTCCCGGCCGTCACAGGAAGTCCGCCATCTCGCTCAGCTCCGTGTACCAGTCGAGGAGCGGCAGGACGTCGTCGCGTTCGCCGGGCGGCAGGGTGAAGACGCACCTGCTGACACCGGCCTCCAGACAGCGGGCGACCGCGTCCTCCTCCGGCGGGACCTCCACCACGGTCACCGGCACGGGCCCGCGCCCCTGTTCGGCGGCCTGTTCCCGGAGCTGGGCGATGCGGTCGGCGAGGTGGTCCCCCTCCAGGCCGTACATCGGCATCCACTCGGTGTCCGCCTCGGTCACCCGGTCCAGTGCCCGGCTCCCGGTCAGCCCCATGAGGATCGGCGGATACGGCCGGCTGACCGGTTTGGGCACCGAGACGATGGGGTCGAAGGAGACGAACTTGCCCCGGTAGGAGGCCTCGTGCTCGGTCCAGATCGTACGCATGGCGTCCAGGTGCTCCAGCAGGCGTGCGGTACGGGTGGCCGGGTCGACACCGTGGTTGCGCAGTTCCTCGCGGACCCAGCCGGTGCCGACGCCGAAGAGGAACCGGCCCCGGGAGAGCACGTCGAGGCTGGCGACCTGCTTGGCGAGGATGATCGGGTCGCGTACGGGCACCTCGCAGATGCCGGTGCCGATCAGCAGCCGGGAGGTCGAGGCGGCGATCGCGGCCAGCGCCACGAAGGGGTCGAGTCCCTGCATGGCTTCGGGGACGACCGGTCCGCCGTCGGGCCGTTTGCTCTCGATGACCACCGGCATATGGGTGTGTTCGGGTACGAAGAGGGCGTCGAAGCCGCGTTCCTCCGCCTCGCGCCCCAGCTCCCCCGGCTCGATGGAGAAGTCGGTGACGACGGAGAGCAGTCCGAACTTCATGAACACCTCACAGGAGCGGGCGGATCGGAGAGGACGGCGTGCGCGTTGGTGCCGCCGATGCCGAAGGAGCTGACACCGGCGATGCGCGCGCCCTCCGGCGAGGGCCAGGGGGTGAGCCGGTCCACGACCCGGAGGCGTTGGCCGGACAGCCCGGGGTGGGGCCGGGTGTGGTGGAGGGTGGGCGGGATCGCGCCGTGGTGGAGTGCCAGCACGGTCTTCACCAGGCCGGCCAGTCCGGCGGCGGCTTCGAGATGGCCGAGGCCGGACTTGACCGAGCCGATGAGCAGCGGGTGTTCCTCGGGGCGGCCCCGCCCCAGCGCCCGGCCGAGCGCGCCGGCCTCGATGGGGTCGCCGAGGCGGGTGCCGGTGCCGTGGGCCTCGACATAGCCGACCGTGCCGGGATCGATACCGGCCCGTTCGTACGCCAGGGTCAGCAGCTCTTCCTGGGCGGCGGGGCTGGGGGCGGTCAGCCCGTTGGAGCGGCCGTCCTGGTTGACGGCGGTGCCCCGGACGAGGGCGAGTACGCGGTCGCCGTCGCCCAGTGCGTCGGCGTACCGCTTCAGGACCACGCTCAGGGCGCCCTCGCCGCGCACCATGCCGTCGGCCGCCTCGTCGAAGGGGGCGCAGCGGCCGCCGGGCGAGGAGGCCGACACCTGGTCGGCGTAGACGGTACCGCCGGGTGAGAGCAGGACGTTGACCCCTCCGACGACGGCCAGGTCGCACTCCCCGGTGAGCAGGCTCTGCGCGGCCAGGTGCAGGGCGACGAGCGAGGAGGAGCAGGCGGTGTCGACGGTCAGGCTGGGGCCGCGCAGGTCGAGGAGGTACGAGAGCCGGTTCGCGATCACGCTGAGCGTGGTGCCCGGCAGCGACCAGCCGTTGATGCCCGGGAGGTCCTCCATTCTGCGGCGCGCGAAGTCGTCTCCGCTGGCGCCGGTGAAGACGCCGGTACGGCTGCCCGCGAGGTGTTCCACCGGGAGGCCGGCGTGTTCCAGGGACTCCCAGGCGACTTCGAGGAAGAGCCGCTGCTGGGGGTCGGTCTCGGCGGCCTCGGCGGGCGGGATGCCGAAGAATCCGGCGTCGAAGCCGGTGATGTCGGAGAGGAAGCCGCCGGCCCGGGTGGTGCGGTCGAGGACCTCCGCGTGGGCGGGGGACGCCCGGCGGCAGGACTCCCAGCGGTCGTCGGGTACGGGGCGTACGGCGTCGGCGCCGCGGCGCAGCAGCCGCCAGTAGTCCCCGGGCGAGTAGACCTCGCCGGGGAGGCGGCAGCCGATCCCGACGACGGCGAGCGCCTCGCCCGGCGGCTTGGTCCGCCGGAGCCCCCGGGCCGCGGCTCCGGCCCCGGACCCGGCCGGGCCGGGGGCCCCGGCCTCCCACCCGGCCCCGGACCCTGCCTCCGGACCGGCTTCCGGACCCGCACCCTCCAGATGGGCGGCGAGCAGGCGTACCGTCGGGTGTTCCCAGAAGACCGTGGGTTCGACCGCCCGGCCGAGGTGGCGGGCGAGCCGCCCGGAGAGCGCGACCCCGCCGCGCGAGGTGAGTCCGTAGTCCCGGAAGGGCCGGTCGTGGTCGATCCGTTCCGGGTCGGCCGAGCACTGCCGGGCGAGCTGCTCCACCAGCCAGCGCGTCAGCGCGCTCACCGGACGGTCGGTTCGGCGTCGGCGGGACGGCCCGCGTCCACGGCCCGGTCGGCGTCGATGGTCCGGGCGGCCAGCTCCCCCTCGGTGTACAGCTCCCGGCAGATCCGGCGGCGCAGCTTTCCGCTGGACGTCTTGGGGATGGTCCCCCGGGTGACGAGGGCGATGTCGAACAGGTCGATGTCATGGGCCTCGGCCACGGCGGCCCGGATCGCGGCGCGCAGCTCGACGGGGTCGGCGGCGGCCTCGGGGCGCAATTCGGCGACGACAACGGCCAGTTCCCGGTCGCCGGTCTCCACCGGGAAGGCGGCGACATGGCCGCGCCGTACCGAGGGGTCGACCTGTTCGACGGTGACCTCGATGTCGATGGCGTGGTGGTTGCGGCCGTCGACGATGACGATGTCCTTGGCGCGCCCGGCGATGAAGAGTTCGCCCTTGTGGAAGAAGCCGAGGTCGCCGGTGCGCAGCCAGGGCCCTTCGCCGTCGAGGACGGCGCGGAAGGTGTCGTCGTCCTCCTCGCGCCGCCGCCAGTAGCCCCGGCATACGTTGCCGCCGCGTACCAGCAGCTCCCCGACGGTCCCCGGGGGTGCCTCGGCGCCGGTGGCGGGGTCGGCGACCCGGACGTCCTGGCCCTGGAAGGCGTCGCCGCAGCCGACCAGCCGGCGGGCGTCCCGGTCGTTCTCGGGGCTGGTCTCGACGGTGCCCGCGGCGAGTGCGGCACGGTCGAAGGCGGCGGTCACCGGTTCGGCCTCGGCGCTGATCCCGGTGACGATGAGGGTGGCCTCGGCGAGGCCCCAGCAGGGCGAGTGGGCGGTGTGGCGGAAACCGTGGGGGGTGTACGCCTCGGTGAAGCGCTCCAGGGACTGCGCGCGCACCGGTTCGGAGGCGTTGCCGAGATAGCGGAGGGTGGAGAGGTCGATTCCGGCGCGGTCCGCCGGGGGGACGGCGTCCACGCAGACGTCGAGCCCGAAGTTGGGGATCATCGTATGGGTGCCCCGGTGCTCGCCGAAGAGCGCGAGCCAGCGCCGGGGGTCCTGGATGAAGCCGTACGGCGTGGTCTGGACGGCGGGGACGCCGACGCTCAGCGGCAGGACGAGGGCGAAGACCAGCCCCATGTCGTGGAAGAAGGGGAGCCAGCTGACGATGGTGGAGGTTTCGTCGATGCGCTGGCGGTCGATGTGCTGGGCGACGGAGACGGTGATGTTGCGGTGGGTGACCTCGACACCGCCGGGCCTGCGGGTCGACCCGGAGGTGTACTGGAGGTAGGCGGTCGCGCCGGGGTCCGCGGCCACGGGGGTGAAGGCGGCGTGGGTGAAGGCGGCGGAAGTGACGCCGGGGGGCTGCTCGTCCGGCCGGTCGGCGAGGACGATATGCGCTCCGGAGACCGGGCCGCCGACGGCGGCGAGGGCGTCGGCGACGGACTCCCGGTGGGCCGTGGTGGTGACGACCACGGCGGGAGCGCAGTCGGCGAGGGTGGGGGCGAGCCGTTCGGTACGGCGCTGGAGTCCGGGCGGCAGCAGCGGCACGGGCAGCAGCCCGGCGTAGAGCGCGCCGGTGAAGGCGGCCGCGTAGGCGGGGCCGTTGGGGCAGAGGACGGCGACGCGTTCGCCGGGCGCGGCCAGCCGCCGGAAGGCGGCGGCGAGCGCGGACGCCCGGGCGTCCAGTTCACCGCGGGTGAGCCGGACGGTGCGGCCCTGCCCGTCGGAGGCGTCGGCGAGGAAGGTCATGGCGAGCGCGTCGGGCCGTTCCTCGGCCCGCCGGCGTACCGCGGCGGCGAATCCGTCGTCCAGCGCCCGCAGTTCCTCCCGCAGGGAGGCCGTCTCGATCTCACGCATCGCGGTCACCGTCCTTGACGAGCCAGTCGTGGAAAGCCGCCTCGTCGGGAAGGACGACCGTCGAGCAGGCGAGGACGGCGATGTTGTGGCTCATCCCGGTGACGGCGACGACGGTGCGGCCCGCGCTGAAGGCGGCGTACATCTCGGCGGCGGTGCCCATGCTCGGTTCGTTTCCGGGCAGCCGGGCGACGCAGATATCGCTGGCGGCGGCGAGGCGGGCCATCTCGTGGAAGGCGCCGAGGAGTTCCCGGAGGCCCGGGTCGAGGTCCTCGCGGACGACGGTCGGGGCGGCGGCGACGGTTTCGAGGGCGCGCCGGATCTCCGGAACGCGCTCGCCGTACCGGGCCAGGATCAGTTCCCGGGGGTCGTGGACGGTGGCCCCGGGGCGCAGGTCCTCGATGGTGCGGCGCAGCCGGGCGCGGTAGGTCTGGTCGGCGGCGTCGAAGGCGCGGCCGGCGCCCTGCATGACACCGGCGAGGAAGAAGCTGGTGCTCACTCGTCCTCCGCTGAGTAGTCGGGCCATTGCTGGTCCCGCGGGACGACCCGGTGGTAGATGGCGGCGGCGCCGGTCACGTAGTCGGTGACCTCCCGGGGGGTGCCGCGTACGGCGTCGGCGATCAGCTCCAGCGTTTCGGTGTACCCGGGGGTCCCGGCCGGGTGGACCCTGCCCTGGTTGTCCTTGGCGATCAGGAAGGCCGGGTCGGGCAGTTGCTCGCGCGGGCGGTCGCCGAACGGCAGGACGAGTTCGCCGATGCGGTGTTCGGTGCGGTGCAGTGCCCGGATGGAGAGGTTGTTCTGCATCGGTTCGAGCAGCAGCCGGCGGGCGAATCCGGCGGGCACCGGGAAGGCGGGCAGTTCGGTGCCGAGGTGGAAGGTGAAGGCGCGGTGGGTGACGGTGGTGTCCCGGCGGGGGCTGTAGCGCTCGTACTCCAGGAGGAGTACGCCGTCGGCGAGCCACCAGGTGGCGGCGAGCCGGGAGGGGGCGGGGCTGCCGTCGGCGCGGACGCGCAGGGGGTAGGCGTCGGTATGGGCGCGTACGGTCCCGTCGGCGGCGTCGGCGCGGCGCAGGGTCAGCGGGGCGAGGTGCGGCAGATAGGGGTCGAGGACGGTGATCTCGCCCCGGGTGAGGTACATGGCGGGTGAGTGGCCGCCCGCGTAGAGCTGGGTGGAGCGGGCGCCGCAGCCCTCGGCGACCCGGCGGGCGACCTCGTGGGTCTGCCAGCCGCAGCCGCGGCCGAGCCGCCAGGGCGGGGCGCCGCTCCCGTAGTACTCGTGGTAGGAGGCGGCGCTGCTGTAGGGGACCTGGAACTGGACCTCGGCCAGCGCGTCCGCGTAGACGGGCGGCAGGGTCATGAGCGGATCGCCGTGCCCACGTAGTAGGGCCCGCTGAAGGGGGGTTTGGGGCTGATCCGCCACTGCTCGCCGATCTCGACCCGGAAGCCGAGGTCCCGCATGCGTTCGATGGAGCGGCGGTTGGGGCGGCATCCGAACTGGAGGCGGCGGAGCACGGGGCCGGCGAGATCCTGGGTACGTCCCCGTCGGCCCTCGTCGCGGACGTGCTCGAAGAAGGAGAACCGGCCGCCGGGCTTGAGTACCCGCCGGATCTCGGTCAGGACGGCGTCGAGGTCGTCCACCATGCACAGCAGGAGGGTGCCGACCGCGGCGTCGAACTCCTCGTCGGCGAAGGGAAGGCGTTCGCCGACGGCGTCGACGACCTCGACGGTGGGCCGGACGGCGCCGCCCGACGCGGCGGCCTTGCCCGCCAGTCGCGAGCGCATCCCCGACGACGGTTCGACGGCCACGACATGGTCCGCCCTGGCGTAGTAGGGAAGATTCCGTCCGGTGCCCGCGCCGATCTCGACAACGCGGCCGGTCAGATCTCCCACGACCTTGGTACGGAGCCGCGGCCCTTCAATCGATTTCTCCAGCCGCTCGGAGAGCCGGTCGTACTGCCGGGCGAGTGCCTGAGATACGCGACTGTTCATGGCGGGCGACTCTAGTCCGCGCTTTCCGCCCGCCGCAATAAGGGAGTTGCTTTTCTACGGAATCGTAGAACTACGGCTCCGTAGAAATTCGACGGACTGTTGCTCAAGGCACGAGTCCATGGCTACGGTAATTCCGGAAAGGCAAGGGAGGCCAATGTGATCCATGCCGACGCCTGGGTGCTCCACGCCGGGCCGAAGACCTCCGGCGGGGAGCCTCCGCCGGCCGGTAACCTGCGCCGCGAGGTGTTTTCCTTCACCGCGCCCGCCGAGCACGAAGCCCTGGTGGAGCCGTTGTACGGTTCGTGGGAGGCGAATATCGAGCATGCGATATCGCGCAGCCCGATCGATGTGTGCAGGCTCCGCAACGAGGACAAGGTGGTGCTGGGAAATCTCGGTATCGTACGGGTGCTGAGACCTGCCGTGTCGTCGTCCGGTATCGCCGAGGGCGACATCTGTATGGTGATGCCTTTCTCGAAGCGTGACCGCTATGGATATGCGGAACTGGTCTACGCCTATGAGGCACCGGGCACGATCGGGCTGCTGGCGAACCGCACCAAAATCGACTCGGCCCTGCTGCTGCCGCTGCCGCGGGACAGCGAGTACAGCCTTATGCAATGGGCAGCCTATGCCCGCTATTTCACCGCCTGGGACAACTGGAAGGTCGCCCACCGCTGCTGGTCGGCACAGATGGCGGACCAGGATCCGGGTGAGCATCTGGTCTTCGGCTGGGGCGGCGGTGTGGTGCTGGCCGAACTGCAGCTGGCACGGCGCGCGGGGTTCCGGGTGGCGATGACGGCGGGCAGCGACGGCCGGCTGGCCGAGCTGCGGCGCCTCGGCATCACCCCGGTGGACCGGCGGCTCTTCCCCGATCTGGCGATCGACCCGGAGAACCGTCCGGACGGCCCGGCGGCGCGGGCCCGCTACCGCGCGTCGGAGGCCGGGTTCCTGCGGACGGTCGCGGAGCTGAGCGACGGGGCGGGGGTCGCGGTGTTCGTCGACAATCTGGGCGCGCCGCTGTACAAGGCGACCGTCAAGGCGATGGCCCGGCAGGGGGTGGTGACCACCGTCGGCTGGAAGCAGGGCATGCGCACCTACCATCTGCGGGCCAGTGAGTGCATCAACCGGCATCTCCATGTGAACACCCATGTCTGGCGGTTCGGCGACTGCGCGGCGATCCGCGACTACCAGGAGAGCACCGGCTGGGTGCCCGAGGTCGACCCGGGCGGTGTGTACGACTTCGACGAGGTCGGGCAGCTCGCCGGGGACTACGCCAACGGGAAGATCGAATCGTATTTCCCGCTGTTCCGGGTGAATCCCTTCTGACGACGGCCGCGCCCGGGGTCTTTCCTTCGGACCGGGCCGGCCCGGCAGGATCCGAAAGGGAGACCCCCTGCGGCGGGGGAAGGAGAGCCATGGCAGTCCGGTCGACGACGGGCCGCCCCGGGGCCGGTGCCCACGGGGCGGCGGAGAGCGCCGGGGCGCGGCACGGACCGTACGGGGTGCGTGCCGGTACGGGGGTGGGGATCAGGGCGATCGGGCGGTGTCTGCCCGACCGGGTCGTCACCAACGCCGAACTCGCCGGCCGGCTGCCGACGTCCGACAGCTGGATCCGCGAGCGGATCGGTATCGCCGAGCGGCGGTTCGCCGCTCCGGACGAGTGGTCGTCCGATCTGGGCGCCCGGGCCCTCGCCGACGCCTGCCGGGTTACCGGCATCACCACGGACCAGGTGGACCTGGTCGTCTGCGGTACCTACACACCCGACCATCTGCTCCCCAACACCGCCTCCGCGATCATGCGCAAGGCGGGAATGCGGGGCACACCGGGTTTCGACGTCAACAGCGGCGGCTGTCCGGGCGCGGTCTTCGCGCTGGACGTCGGCGCGAAGTACGTGGCGTCGGGAGCGTATCCGCGGGTCGCGGTGGTGCTGACGGACGTGGGCAGCAAGCTCTTCGACCCGGAGGACCGTACGGTCGGGGTCATCTTCGGGGACGCGGCGGCCTGCTATCTGCTGGAGCCGGTGCTCCCCGGGCGGGGCATCGGCGAGGTGCTGCTGCGGAGCGAGCCCGAGCACTACTTCTCCGTGTACGCCGCCCACGAGGAGCGGGTGGACGCCCTGGGCCGGCCCAAGAAATCCGGGTACGGCGACGCGTTCACCACGATGCGGGGCCCGGACATCAAGGCGTTCGTGCTCGGGACCGTACCGGAGTTCCTGCGGGAGTTCGTCGCAAAGGCGGGGCTCGGCCTGGACGACATCGACTTTTTCGCGCTGCACCAGGCCAATCTGCATCTCGTGCGCGGGGTGCTGGACGCGCTGGGGCAGCCGTACGACAAGACGCTCACCAATATCGAGCGGTTCGGGAACACCTCGGGGGCCTCGGTGCCGCTCGTCCTCGCGGAGGCGGTGGAGTCGGGGCGGCTGCGCCCGGGGCAGCTCGCGCTGCTGGGCGCGTTCGGCGGGGGTCTGAACTACGGCGCCGCGCTGGTGCGCTGGTGCGGGCCCGGGGACTTCGCGGCATATCGGGCGTGAACTCTCGTACCGGAAAGGGGAACGGTCTGTGAACGTCACCTACGACTTCTCGGGACGCACGGTGGTCATCACCGGGGCGGGCCGGGGCATCGGCCTGGCGGCCGCGCGGTTCTTCCATACGGCGGGCGCCGAGGTCTGGCTGATCGGCCGGGACGGCACCCGGCTGAAGGAAGCGGCTGGTTCGCTGGACGGGGCACGTTTCGCGGAGGTGGACGTCACCCGCACCCGGGAGGTCGAGGGCGTCGTCGCGGAGATCGTGGCCGACACCGGGCGGATCGACGTCCTCGTCAACAATGCGGGAATCCTGCGGGACAGGATGATCTGGAACCTCACCGACGAGGACTGGGACTCGGTCCTCGCGGTGCATCTCGGGGGCCCCTTCCGTTTCATCCGCGCCTGCGTGCCGCACTTCCGCCGGCAGAGCTGGGGCCGGGTGGTGAATGTGACCTCGTACGCCGGGACGCACGGCAACCCCGGGCAGACGGCGTACTCCGCGGCGAAGTCGGGGATCATCGGGCTGACCAAGACCGCCGCGAAGGAACTGGTGCGCTTCGGCGTCACCGTCAACGCGATCTCCCCGGTGGCCGAGACCCGGATGATCACCTCGCTGGGCGAGGAGCAGCGGGCGCGGCTCCGGAGCACCATCCCGGCCGGGTACTTCGCCCCGGCGGGGGAGATCGCCTGGGCGCTGGCCTATCTGGCCTCGGAGGAGGCCGAGTACGTCACGGGGACGGTGCTCCCCGTCGACGGCGGGATGTCGATCTGACCACGGCCGGCGGTGCCTCCCGGGCCGTACCCGGCCCGGCGGCGGCCGGCGGCGCGGCGCGCGGCGGCCCGCCCGGTGCGATCCACCGGGCGGGCCCCGGCCACCGGTCAGGCGGCGGGCTGCTTCTCCTGGAGGCGGATGCTCTCCTCCCGGCCCGGCGCCAGCAGCAGCACGGCGAGGGCGCCGACGGCGACGAAGACCGCGGAGACCAGCATCGCCCGGCCCAGCCCGTCGGCGAAGGCGAAGCGGGCGGCGTCGGCCAGCCGGGCACCCGCGGCTCCGCCGATCTTCTCGGCCGTGACCAGCGCCGCGTCGATGGAGTTGCGGACCGTTCCCAGCACATCCGCCGGAACCGCGTCCTCCCGGTCGCCGATACCGGCGCGGTAGCCGCTGTTGAAGGCGGAGCCGAGGATCGCGACGCCCAGCGCGCCGCCGACCTCACGGGTCACATCGTTCACCGCGGAGGCGACGCCCTGCTTGGAGTCGGGCAGCGAGGCGACGATCGAATCGGTGGCGGGTGCCAGACAGAGCGCGATGCCCGCGCCGATGACGACCGTGCCGATCAGCACCGGGAGATAGGAGGAGTCGGCGTCCAGCGTGGTCAGTACGCCCATACCTACGGCCATGATCGCCATGGCCGCGGTCATCACGACCCGCAGACCGAACCGGCGCACCAGACCGGGGGCGGCGGGCGAGACCAGACCGACGGCCACCGTCATGGGCATCAGGGCCAGACCGGCGACGAACGGCGAATAGTCCTTCAGCCACTGGAGGTACTGGAGCATGACGAAGAAGAGACCGAAGATGGCCACGCTCGCCATGACGATCACGATCGAACCGGCGGAGAAGGCGCCGATCCGGAAGAACCGCGGGTCCAGCAGCGGATGTTCGGTCTTCAGCTCCCACAGGACGAAGGCGAACAGCGCGACGGTGCCGCCGATTGCCCCGGCCAGCACGGCCGCGTCGGTCCAGCCGCGCTCGGGCCCTTCGATGATCGCGTACACGACGGCACAGAGGCCGACGACCGAAAGCAGCGCGCCGATGACGTCGACCGGGGTCTCCTCCGGGTCCCGCGAGGTGGGCACGATGGCCAGGATCAGCACCCCGGACAGGACCGCGAGAGCCACGCTCAGCCCGAAGACCGACCGCCAGGAGAAGGCTTCCAGCAGCGCGCCGGAGATCAGCAGACCCATCAGGGCGCCGCCCGCGGCGACCGCCGACCAGATGGCGACGGCCCCGGCCCGCTCCTGCGGCGGGAAGATGGTGGTGACGATCGACAGCGTCATCGGCATGATCATCGCCGAGCCGACCCCGGCGACGACCCGGAGCAGGATCAGCAGTCCGGGATCGTCGGCGAACATCGACCCCGCCGAGGCGGCGCCGAAGACGAGAACGCCCGCGAGCAGCATGCCCTTGCGTCCGTACCGGTCGCCGAGGGCGCCCGCGGGCAGCAGGAACCCGGCGAAGACCAGTCCGTACGAGTTCATGATCCACAACAGCTCGGCCTGGCCGGCCCCGGTGTCCGCCGCGATGCCCGGCAGCGCGACGGTGAGGCCGACGACCATGCTGACGATCATCATCAGCGCCACACACATGACCGCCAGGACGGCCCGGCGGCGCCCGAGTCCGGGCGCCGTGCCCGCACCGTCGGGCGGGGTGGCCCCCTGCTTACTCTCCATGGTTTCGCTCCTTGCGCGGCCGGGCCCGCGTGAGACGGAACCCACCAAGACAAACGACTGATTGAAACGAACGCTTGAACAACGGTACGGGAGCGCCCCCGGCCGCCGCAACCAGGTACCCGCAGCACACTCAACGGAGGTGGAGATGGCCCCGCAGGAGCAGGCGACGGCAGTGGAGAGCACGGTGGACACGGAGTCCGTCACGGAGCGGAACAAGCAGCTGGTGCGCGCTTTCATCGCGGCGCTGAACAGGCAGGATCCGGAAGGGCTCGGCGCGCTGCTGACGGCCGACGCGACCTGGACGGTCTGTGCCCGCGATATCCCGGGCGCGGGTGAGCACGACAGGGAGACGGTGCTCGGGAAGATCCTGCCGACCATGCTCGCGATCTTCGTGCCGGGCGAACCGGTCACGGAGATCGTGCGGCTGGTCGCGGAGGGGGACATCGTCTGCGCCGAGGCGGTCAGCCTGGGGCGGCTGCGGCACGGCGCGGTCTACCGCAACCGGTACTCGCACGTCTACGAGATCGACCGGGGGCTGATCCGGCGGATCAGGGAGTACACGGACACCGACTACGCGGGGAAGATCATGGCCGGGGCGGTGGCGGCGGGCCACTCCCTGGACTTCGAGGGCTGAGCGGGCCGGGCGGCGGCGGCACGGCGGGAACGGCGGGGCCGGATCCGGACCCGGCCGGACGCATCAGCTGCGCCCCCGGCCGTACGGACGGGCGCATCCGCCGCACCCGGCCGCCCCCGGGGCGACCGGCTGCCGGTGCGGACCGACCCGGGCGTACGGCCCCGGGGCGGCACGGTGGCGGGGTTACCCCCGCCACCGTGCCCGGACGGCCCCGCGGGATCCCCCCACGGGAAGCGGGGCCTGGTCAGGGGGCGCGGAAGACCGCCAGTACGGCGCCGACCAGCCGCTCCGTCTCCTGGTCGGGCTCGACCGGGGCGAGCGCGGCGGCCGTGCCGTGCGGTGCGAGATCGGCCAGGGCCCCGGCCTGGTGCAGGGCGAGCAGCCCGACCATGGTGCGGTAGCGGAAGGTGACGTCCTCGGGGGAGAGCGAGGGCAGCGCCCGGGCCAGCTCCGCCAGATAGCGGCCCTCCACCGATTCGACCTCCTGGGCGAACAACCGCCGGATCTCCGGGTCCGGTTCGCACATCACCCGGCCGAGCAGCCGCGTCACGGCCGGGGAGCCGCTCGCCCCGCCCCCGGCCAGATGCGCGCCGGTCCGTACGAACGCGCCGACGAGATCGGCGGCATCGGGTGTGCCGTCGGCGAGAAAGCCGTCGAGGAGGCGCCGCCGCTCCTCGTTGACCGGGCGCATGGCACGGGCCACCACGGCGCGCAGCAGCCCCTCCTTCGACCCGAAGTGGTAGTTCACGGCAGCCACATTGGCCCCCGCGGCCTCGGTGACCGCGCGGAGCGAGGTCGAGGCGTAGCCACGCTCACCGAACAGCCGCTCGGCGACATCGAGAATCCGGTCTTTGGTCCCCGGCGGCGTGGACCCGTCCTTCTCAGCCATGGCCCCAATCTAAAACGACCGCTTGAAGCGGGCAAGGTCGGATCGCCCGCGGGGCCGAACCCGCCGGGCCCGGCGTACCCCGCGGCCGCGTCCGCCGCCGGACCGACGGCCGCATCGACCGCCGCATACGACCGACGGCCGCACCACCGGCGGACCGACGGCTCCCCCGCCGACCGCCGCACAACAGAGCAACCTTTACAACCATGTTCACTTTAAGGCCCGGCGCGGCTACGGTAACCCTTACAGAACTGTTCGAGATCAGGAGCGCCCGGTGACCCAGGAGAGTCCGTCCCACGGCCCCGCACACCACGCGGACCAGCACCACGAGGCGGAGCACGGCCCGCCGCCCGAGCCGCGCCGCTGGGCGATGCTGGCACTGCTGTGCATGGCACAGTTCCTGCTCATCGTCGATGTAACAGTCATCAATGTGGCGCTGCCCACGGTCGGCGACGAACTCTCCCTGACCGCAGGCCAGCTGACCTGGGCGGTGACCGCGTACACCCTGTGCTTCGGCAGTCTGCTGCTGCTCGGCGGCCGGGCGGGCGATCTGGTCGGGCGCAAGCGGATGTTCCTCGCCGGACTGCTGGTCTTCACCGCCGCCTCACTGCTCTCCGGACTCGCCGAGGACGGCGGTACGCTGATCGCCGCCCGCGCCGCCCAGGGTGTCGGCGCGGCGATGCTCTCCCCCGCCGCGATGGCGATCATCACCTCGATGTTCCACGGCCCCGAGCGCAACCGCGCGCTGGGCGTATGGGCGGCGATCGGCGGCAGCGGCGCCGCGTTCGGCGTACTGCTCGGCGGCCTGCTGACCACCAGCCTGGGCTGGGAGTGGATCTTCTTCATCAATGTGCCGATCGGTGTGGTGGTCTTCTTCGCCGTGGCCACGATCCTGAAGGAACCCGCCTCCCCCGCCGGACACGGCCACGGCCACCGGCCCGCCCCGCAGGGCGGCGTCGACGTTCTGGGCGCGCTGACCATGACGGCCGCGCCCGGTCTGCTGATCTACGGTCTGGTCCAGGCCCGCGACCACGGCTTCGCCTCCTCCCAGTCGCTGCTGCCGCTGGTGGGAGCGGTCGTCTGCGCGGTGGCCTTCGTGGTGGTCGAGACGACGGTGCGCGCGCCGCTGGTCCGTTTCTCCGTACTGACCCGCCGCAACCAGGTGGGCGGCGGCCTGGTGATGCTCGCCGCCTCCGGCGTACTGATCTCGCTGTTCTTCCTCTGCTCGCTCTACCTCCAGCACGTACTGGGGCTCAGCGCCCTCAAGACCGGGCTGCTGTTCCTGCCGGTGGCGGTCGTCATCAGCGCCGGGGCGCACTTCAGCTCCCATGCCATCGGGAAGTTCGGCTGGCGCCCGGTGGCCGCCACCGGATTCGCCCTCAGCGCGGCCGGCGGTCTGCTGCTGGCCGGGGTGGGCGCGAGCGGCAGCGCCTGGACCCAGGTACTGCCCGGGTTCCTGCTCGCGGCGCTCGGGCTGGGCGCCGGGTTCGTCGCCGCCACCACCAGCGCGATGAGCGACCTGCCGCACGAGGACATGGGGCTCGCCTCCGGACTGGTGAACACCTTCCACGAGATGGGGGCGGCACTCGGTGTGGCGGTCATGGCGGCCGTGGCCGGAATGAGCCTGGAGGGCGGCGGGGACGCGGCGCGCGCCGTCGACGGATTCGGTAGCGCGTTCCTGGCCTGCGCGGTGATCTCCCTGGGCGCCGTCGTGGTCGCGGCGCTGCTGCTGCCGCGCGGCCGTCCCGACCCGTCCCAGGGGCCGGTTTTCGCCCACTGAGGGCGGCCCGGCCGCACCGCATCGCCCGCCGCGCGCCGGGCTTCCGGCGCCCTCGAACCCCCCGCCACCCGGCGTCAATTCCCCCGTCGCGCACGGGTGGCGGGGTTCTTCCCGACAGCTTGACTATGTAAATATGGCGATCGATAGTACTTTCCGTTGGCACGAACCATCCGCTGTCTCACGGGAAGGCATCGCCATGGGGGAAGACCGTTCCTGTTGTCGTCTGGTCCTGTGTAAATGACGGCGGCCACGGGGGGCCGCAGCACCACCCGGCAGCACAAGCCGCTGCCGAAGGGCCGTACCGGCGGCCATATCCTGCTCATCGATCCGGATCCGGTCTCACGCACCCTCATCCGGCGCGCTCTGGAGGAGTCCAGCCCCTCCGCTCCCGTCACCTCGGTCGCCACCTCGGCGAGCATCCCGGTCGGCGGGGTCGGCGCCCCCCTGACCCTGGTGGTCTCCTCGGAGACCGACCATCAGGACGTGGCTCCTCTGGTGGGCCTGCTGACCCGCCCGGACACCCATGTGGTCATGGTGCTGACCGGTCAGACCCGGGAACGATTCGACGATCTGCTGGGCTTTCCCGTGGACGCGGTGGTACGCGCCGAGGACTTACGGGGCCCGGCGGTGGCCGAGGCTCTGGCCCACCGGGCCGATGAGATGGTCGCCGTCTCCCGCCGGGCCGTACGCCAGCTACTCCGTCTCGCGGGCACCTCACCGGAGTCGGCGGCGGTCGCCCCCTCCCTGACGGCACGGGAAGCCGAGACGCTCAACGGTATGGCGGCCGGGATGAGCAACCGTCAGATCGCCCGGGACATGGGCATTTCCGAGCACGGTGTCAAACGCCATGTCGCTCATATCTTCGCCAAGCTCAACTGCCGCAACCGCACCACCGCCGTGGCGGTGGCCCTGCGGACCGGTCTCGTACGGCATCAGCTCCCCGACTAGACCGCCCCTTTCGGATCTTGCCGGGCGACGTTCCCCTCACTCCGCGACCCCTCGCGTACACGTCAACCAGGGCGGAAATAAAGGCAGTTGTTTCAAAAAACGCATTGGTCTATACCTTGACCGCGCCCCACTCGGGGCGCTTGGGTATGCGTAACCACCCCCCAACACGGCGTGTCTGGTTGCCCCGGTGTTCCATCGGGGTGACCAGGCATGTCCATGGCGCACGAAAGGTCATCCGACCGTGCTCAGAACCCGAATGAAGTCCCTGATGGCCGCCGTGGTCGCGGCGGGCTCGCTGCTGGCGACGGCCCTGGTGCCGACCGCCACGGCCGCCGCCTCCGCCGCCCCGGCGGACGAGTGTGCCGTCGCCCCCGCCTGGGCCGCCGGGCAGAACTACCGCGTGGGCGACATCGTCAAGTACAACGACGGCAGCATCTACATCGCCGAGCGGGCCAACCCCGGGTACAACCCGGTGGTCAGCACGTACTACTGGGACCCGTACACCTGCGGAACGGGCGGCAACCCCGACCCGAACAGCTTCGTGGTGAGCGAGGCGCAGTTCAACCAGATGTTCCCGCGCCGGAACCCCTTCTACACCTACAAGGGTCTGACCGACGCCATGAAGGCGTTCCCGGCGTTCTCCCACACCGGCACCGACACGATGCGCAAGCAGGAGGCCGCGGCCTTCCTGGCCAACATCAGTCACGAGACCGGCGGGCTCTTCTACATCAAGGAGATCGACGAGCGGAACTACCCGCTCTACTGCGACCGCGACCAGCCCTACGGCTGTCCCGCCGGCCAGGCCAAGTACTACGGCCGCGGCCCGATCATGCTGAGCTGGAACTTCAACTACAAGACCGTGGGCGACTGGCTGGGCATCGACCTGCTCAACAACCCCGACCTGGTCGAGACGGACCCGGCCGTCGCCATGATGACGGCGCTCTGGTACTGGAACACCCAGGACGGCCCCGGCCCGGTGACCGCCCATGACGCCATGATCAGCGGCGCCGGGTTCGGCCAGACCATCCGTGCCATCAACGGTGCGCTCGAATGCGACGGCGGCCACCCCGCCCAGGTCCAGAGCCGCATCAACCGCTACAAGAACTTCACCACGATCCTGGGTGTGCCGACCGGCGCCAACCTCTCCTGCTGACCCGGGAGAACGACGGGCCGCCACGGGGCAACGCCGCATTGCCCCGAATCCTGGCGGTGAACCGGTAACACCATGATCAAGGCGTACGGGCCGGGGAGAGCGCTCTCCCCGGCCCGTACCGCTGTCCGGACGCCCGGGACGCCCGGGCAGAGGGGCATCAGCACCATTGACCATTCAACATCCGGCGTTGCGTCCGGGTTCATGCCCAATACACACAAGACCTCCACGCTGTGTCCCGGCCCGCTTCGAACCGTGACCGGGCCGGGACTCAGGCACCAACCGGAGGTCAATGATGGTCAGGCGTCGCGAACTGCTCGGAATGGTCGGCGCGACCGTCGGAGCGGGAGTACTGGCGGCAGGCACGGCCGAGGCCGCCCCGCACGGCGGGCGGAAGCACGGCCGCCCCTCGCGCCGGACGCTCAAGGTCATGCAGTTCAACATCTGGCTCGGCGGCAGCCGGGTGCCGGGCGGCCGGGCGGGCATCGCCGACACCATCGCCGCGGTCAAGCCGGACGTGGTGATGCTCAGCGAGTCCAACCCGGAGCGGGTGGCCAGCCTGCTGGCCGATCTCGCCGCGCGCGGGCTCACCTACTTCGACAACCGGAACCCGGTCGACCCCGCGGTGATCTCGCGCTACCCGATCATCGAGCACGCGTCCTTCCCGTCCTGGTCGAAGGCGGTCGTCTCGGTCGACGGCACCGAGATCGCGGCCTACTCCGGGCATCTGGAGTACCGCTACTACGTCAACTACCTGCCGCGCGGCTACGGCGGCGGCACCCCGTCGCCCCTGGAGACGTCCGAGTACGGCTGGGGCGAGATCCCGACCGGCCCGATCACCGATGTCGACCTGATCAACCGGCTCAACGCCGCGTCGGGGCGTACCAAGGTGACGCGGACGGTCCTCGCGGACGCCGCGAAGGAGCGGGCCAAGGGCCGGCTGACGCTGCTGGGCGGCGACTTCAACGAGCCCTCGCACCGGGACTGGAACCACCGGACCCGGAACCTGTTCGACCACAACGGCGCCGTGGTGGCCTGGTCGACGACGAAGGCCATCGAGGAGGCCGGATTCCGCGACACCTACCGTGCCCTGTACCCGGACCCCGTCCGCACCCCGGGCTTCACCTGGCCGAGCGACAACCCGGGCGCCGACACCGGCCAGCTCACCTGGGCGCCGAAGGCCGACGAGCGGGACCGTATCGACTTCGTCTTCTACCACCCGGACCGGCGGATCCGGCTGCTCGACAGCGTGGTCGTCGGGCCCTCCAGCAGCATCGTGCGCAACGAACGGGTGGAGGAACGGGGCCGGGACCGGTTCCTGGTACCCACCTGGACCTGGCCGACCGACCACAAGGCCGTGCTCAGCACCTTCCGGGTGACCACCCGCTGACCGGAGGCCCGGCGGCACCCCGGCCCGCCTCGCCGTCCGGCCCGCCGCGGCCGGGCGGCGGGGTACGGGATGCCGCCGGGCTCCGCCGGCCGAGGGGCCGGGACCGCCCGGGCCCGGGCACGTACTCCAGGACTCCCCCGTACGGCGCCGGGTGCTCAGGCGCCCGCGGGAACTCCCCGCCCGGCTCCGCGCTTCCGCTCGTCCCGGAGGCGCATCTCCTGCATCCCGGCCAGCAACAGCAGCACGGCCACCACCGGGGTGCCGAAGAAGACCGCGAGCCCGGCACCGATATTGGCGTCGGCCGTACCGGCGGTGAACACCCGGTGGCCCATCGCGACCACCAGACCGGCCGCCGCCAGCGGCAGCACGACGGTCCAGCGGCGCGGGTCGAAGAGACCGCTCCGGCCGGCCCGCACCAGAGAGAGGGCACAGACCCCGGCCACCAGTACCGCCACGACGCCGAGCCCGGTGGCCCAGCCTCCCAGAGCCCAGTCCGGCGCGGTGGAGAGGGTGCGCTCGGACTCCGGATATCCGGGGATGGTCCGCTGCGCCAGCAGACCCCACAGTCCGAGCGGCGCCGCGACGATCAGAACCGCGGCGACCAGGGTGTTCTTCATGTTCCTTCGCATGCGCCCATATGATCACCGGGCCGGCGGCCGGTCATGAGTACGGGTACCTAGGGGCCGTACCGGCGCCGGGCGGGTTCACGGTTGCGGCCGGTCGTCCTCCGGCACGTCAGGGGCCCGGACACCGACCGCCAGCGTCAGTTCGAGGACCCGGTGCGGCGATGCGAGATCCGGGAACAGCTCCCGGAGCTGCGACATCCGGTACCGGACCGTCTGGGGATGGACGAACAGCGCGGCAGCCACCTCGTCCCGCCGGCCCTGGTGCAGCAACCACGCCCGCAGCGTCTCCTCCAGCCGCCGTGACGTCGCGACCGGCAGGGTCCGCAGCGGTGCGAGAGCCCGGGCACGCAGGTCCGCGAACGCCTCCTTGTCGGCGCTCAGCACCAGCTCGGGCAGATGGTCCTCGGTATCGCGGATACCGGCGGAGAGGGAGCGCGCGCGTACGGCCCGGGCATACGAGGCGGACGCCAGGATCCATGGCCGAGCCGGACCGGCGACGGCGGTGCGGCCGGTCAGCTGTCTCAGCAGACGGGACCGGTCGGCGTCGGGGACGAGCAGCACACCGGTCGCGTCCGGCAGATCGTCGAGAACGAGGGTGCCCGGGTCCAGCGTCCGGACGGCGGGTCTGGCCTGGGCGGCGGGCAGCAGGACCGCGGTCAGCGAGACCGGCGGCTGCCAACCGGCCCGCCGGGCGGAGGCCAGCAGTACGTCCGGGCTCGCACCGGCGAGGAGATCGCGGGCCAGGTGTTCCAGATGGAGCTCGTGGGCCCGGCCCCGGGCGGCCAGTTCGTCGGCGTGGCCCGCGGCGCTCGCGGCGGAGAGCTCGTCGATATAGGCGAAGGTCAGCTCGGCGAATCTGGCGACTTCGGCGGCGGGCAGACCGGCCGGTACGGCTCCCGCCGCCAGACAGCGCCAGGCCACCCGGGCACCGACCCGGTAGGCGCTGAGCAGGGCGTCCATCGAACGGCCGTCGCGCACCTCGCCGCGGCCCAGCTCGTAGGCCGCGTCACCGGCGTCGCCGCCCGTGGCCTTGCCGCTCGCGAGGTCCAGATAGTGCCCCAGGGCGGTGCGGACGGCCCGGCGGATGGTGCCGCCCATGCGGCCCGAAAGCGCGTTGGCGTACGGAGGGACCTCGTCGATGATCGCCTGGACGACCTCGTCGGCGGTGCTCTTCAGCGCGGCCCGCAGCGCAGTGACCGTCGTCTCATCCAGGGCCGGCTCGGTGGCCCTCCGGATCACATGCTCCATGTTTTTGTTCCCTGCGAACAATTCGATCGACCAGATTCACGTCCTGCGAATAAGACTTTACGCCCTGGGGCGCATCAAGCTGGAGCCATGACGAGTGCAGCCCTCCGCAGTAGGGCGTGGAAACTGCTGGAGATGGTCACGACGCCGCTGCTGCCGTCGGACTACCTCGACCTGGTCAGCCCGCTGCGTGCGAGTGCTGCCCTGCGGGGGCGCATCGAGGCCGTGCACCCCGAGACGGATGACGCCGCGACCGTGGTGATCAGGCCGGGACGGGGCTGGCGGGGCCACACCGCCGGTCAGTACGTACGGATCGGGGTCGACGTCGACGGGGTGCGCCTGTGGCGTGCCTACTCCCTCACCTCGCCGGCGAACCGTACGGACGGCCGGGTCACGATCACCGTGAAGGCGATCCCGGACGGCAAGGTCAGCAACCACCTGGTCCGCAGGGCGAAGCCGGGCACGCTGATCCAGCTCGACCAGGCGACCGGTGACTTCGTACTGCCGGAGACCAGGCCCGCCAAGGTGCTCTATCTGACCGCCGGCAGCGGCATCACGCCCGCGATGGGCATGCTGCGGGACACCGAGTTCGACGATGTCGTCATGGTCCACTGCGCGCCGCGGCCGCAGGACGTGATCTTCCGCAGCGACCTGCACAAAATGGCCGCGGACCGGAAGCTGCACCTCACCGAGGTGCACACCGACACCGAGGGCAAGCTCGATATCGCGCGTCTCGGCGAACTCGTGCCCGACTGGGCCGAGCGCGAGACCTGGGCCTGCGGGCCCACCGGGCTGCTCGACGCCGCCGAGAAGCACTGGGCCGAGCACGGCGTACCGGACCGCCTGCACACCGAACGTTTCCGCCCGGGCATCGTCGCCACCGGCGACGGTGGCGAGGTCACGTTCAGCACCAGCGGCAGGACCGTCGAAGCGGACGGCGCCACGCCGTTGCTGGACGTCGGTGAGGAAGCCGGCGTGCTCATGCCCTCCGGGTGCCGTATGGGCATCTGCTTCGGCTGCGTCACGCCGCTCAGGGCGGGTGCCGTCCGCGATCTGCGCACCGGCGAGATCACCGAGGCCGAGCCGGGCGTCCTCATCCAGACCTGTGTGTCCGCCGCGGCGGGCCCCTGCGACATCGAACGGTAGGAACACCTTGACCGCCATCGACCCCACCGCCCATCTGACCGCGGAGCAGATCGAGGAGCTCGGCCGCGAGCTGGACGCGATCCGCGACGAGGTGATCGCGAGCCGTGGCGAGCGGGACGCCGCGTACATCCGCAAGGTCATCTCGGTGCAGCGCAAGCTGGAGCTGGCCAGCCGAGGTGTGCTGCTGTTCTCGTTCTTCCCGCCCGCGTGGCTGATAGGCACCGCCGGTCTGTCCGTGGCGAAGATCATGGAAAACATGGAGATCGGCCACAACGTCCTGCACGGGCAGTGGGACTGGATGCGGGATCCGAAGATCCACTCGACCACCTGGGAGTGGGACCACGTCTCACCGGCCGACCAGTGGAAGCACTCGCACAACGAGCTGCACCACACGTACACCAATGTGATCGGCAAGGACAACGACCTCGGCTACGGCATCATGCGCGTCGACGAGGACCAGCGGTGGCACCCGTTCCACCTCGGCCAGCCGCTGTGGAACTTCGTCAACGCCTGCTTCTTCGAGTACGGCATCGCGGCGTACGACCTGGAGCTCGGCAGGAACCTGCGCAAGAACCGGCGCAAGAACCCGGAGTTCCGCGCGCGGGCCAGGGCCGTGGGCCGCAAGATCCGCAGGCAGGTGCTGAAGGACTACGTGATCCACCCGCTGCTGTCGGGCCCGTCGTTCCTCACCACGCTCGCCGCCACCTTCACCGCCAACCTGGTCCGCAACCTCTGGACCCACTCGGTGATCATGTGCGGGCACTTCCCCGAGGGTGTGCAGGTCTTCGAGCGCCGGTCGATCAAGAACGAGACACGCGGCCAGTGGTACCTGCGCCAGATGATGGGCTCGGCGAACATCAGCGGCAGCAAGGCCATGCATTTCATGACCGGCAATCTGTCGCACCAGATCGAACACCACCTCTTCCCCGACCTGCCGAGCAACCGGTACGCCGAGGTCGCGGTGAAGGTGCGCGCGCTCTTCGAGAAGTACGAACTGGAGTACGTCACCGGTCCGCTGCCCAAGCAGGTGTTCTCCGCCTGGCGCAAGGTCTTCCGGCTCTCCCTGCCGAACAGGAAGCCCCGGGGCAGGACGCCCGGCCGCAAGCAGGAGCTCGTCGCGGGCTGAGCCCCGGACCGGCGCGGCCGGGTGACCGGGTGGCCGGGAAGCCGGCGAAGAGACCGGCCGGCCGGCGGAGTACCGCGAGCGGGGAGCGGGCGTCGGCCGGCCGCTCGCCGCGGTGGCGGAGCAGAGGGCGCCGCAGATCCGCACCGGCGGCACCGACTTGTCGCCAGGCCCCCGTCATTGGCGTGGGATGGGTACGCCTGCGGCACGCAGCCTTGCCTCGGTAAGCGCGGTCAGGCGGGCTGACACCGGGGCCTGATCGCCGCGGTGGTTGTTGATGAGCCGGTACTGGGTGGTGGCCTTGCTCCAGGCCCGCCGGCTGGTGGGGCTTCCCAGCAGCGCGGGGTTTGCGAGGTAGTGGTCGGCCATGGCGGTCGCGAGTTCTTCGATCCTCGGGTCGTCCGGTTCCCAGGTCTCGGCCTCCTGGCCGCGCCTGGCCAGGTCGATGTACTCGGGGTCCTCCAGCCGGTGTTCGAGCTGGGCCAGGAAGCCGTCGAAGCCCTCCGGCACCAGTACCCTGGCCAGCACCAGGGCCTCGCGCTGGGCGGCCACGTAGTCGGGGCCGAAACCGAGGCCATGCATCCGGTCCAGGACTGCGCAGGCGCGCTCGGGCAGCAGGGCCCGGTCGCCTTCGGCGAGCTGGTGCAGCATGTCGAGGCGCGCGGACAGGTCCGCGATCCGTTCGGTGAGCTGCTGCGCGACGTTGGCGAGGGCACTGGCGAACTGGCCGGCGTCCGCGTCGAGCATGGGCCCGATCTCGGCCAGCGGCACCCCGGCGGCGGCCAGCGTCCGGACCTGCACCAGCCGCAGCAGTTCCTCCGATCCGTACCGTCGGTAGCCGGAGGCGTCGCGCCGCGGCTCGTTGACCAGCCCGTGCTGGTGGTAGTGCCGCACCGTCTTCACCGTGACACCGACGAACGCCGCCGCCTGCCCGATCGTGACCCCGCTCATCATCCCCGCTCAGCCTGCCTCGTGCTCGGGCTCGGCCACCATGCACAGCGTGACCGAACTGGTGGAGGGGCCGCGCCGAGTCCGGCCGGCCCGGCGCGACCCCGGTTCGCGTTCCGTCTGACGCACGACCGGAAGGGTCGGCCCTCGAAGCGTACGGGCCCCGGGAGTTCAGCCCGCCAGCGGTGTCGGATCGGCCTGCCCCGCGCCGAACACCTCGCTGACGAGCCGCTGCTGGGCGGTCTGGAACGCCGCCGCCACGGACATGTCGGCGTCGTCCACGTAGCTCAGCCCGGCAGTCAGGGTGGTGCTCCCGTCGGACGAGCTGTACATCAGCGCCGCAGAGCCGATGGTGGCGCCGTTGTGGTGGTAGACGATGCCGCGGCCCGGGCCCAGGTCCTGGGCGAACACCCCCAGGCCGTAGCCGATGGTCTCCTCCGGGGTCCGCATCCCGGCCAGTAGTCCGGCCGGCAGCAGCCTGCCGCCCATCAGTGCGGAGAGGTAGGTGTGCAGGTCCTTGGTGGTCGAGATCATGTCACCGCCGGCCGCCACCCAGGTGGGGTTGTGGCGGGTGATGTCGACAGTCTTCTCCTGTCCGGCGTCCTCGTAGCGGTAGTAGCCGTGGTTGTAAGGCTCGGGGACCTCCGGCGAGGCGCCCGGCGCCACGGTGCCGGTCATCCCCAGCGGCCGCAGGATCAGCCGCTGCAACTCCCGGGCGAACGACCGGCCGGTGGCGCTCTCGATCACCAGCCGGGCCAGCACGTAGTTGGTGTTGGAGTAGCTCCAGCCCGAGCCGGGCTCGAACCGCGCCGGCTTGGACAGCGACAGCCGCACCAGTTCCTCGGGCAGGTAGGTGTGGAACCGCTTGTCCACCCATTCCTTGCCCCTCCAGGGGACCCCGAGCACGATCGACCCGTCCTCGTAGAGCTCGCCGGTGTGGCTGAAGATCCCGCTGGTGTGCTGCAGCAGCATCCGCACCGTGATCCGCCGGTCCAGCCCGAACCCGGGCAGGTAGTCGGCGGCCGGGGTGTCCAGGCCGATCCTGCCCTCGGCCACCAGCATGAGCACCGCGGTCGCGATGAAGTTCTTGGTGCTGCTGCCGATGCGGAAGTGCCCGTCGGTCAGGGGCTCGGCGCTCCGGCCGAGCTCGCGCGCCCCGGCGCTGCCGACCCACTCCCCTTGCTCGTCGTTCACCCGCAGCTGCACCCCGAGAAGACCGGACTCGACGATCTCCTCGATCGCCTTCTGCAGGTCCGGGCGATCCTGCTGCTGACCCGGAAGGGTGCTGGACATGTTGCTCCTTCACATCTGCTGCGCCCGCGTCGGCGTCGGGCCGTTGCGACGAGCCTCCACCCTGACCCAAGGTCAACCTCAATGGTGTTCCAGGTCACACGCGGTGTTCCGCAACGACGCCACCAGCCGGGCCGGCCGGGTCACTCCCGGCAGGCAGTTCCGCGCGATCCGTTGACACGTCCCCCGGCCGTCAATATCTTCGCCCTCACACCGTGCCGGATCGATCCGGCATCGATGCGGCACCACCGCCCGCCGACCGGGCGGGCCCTGGGGACGCCACTGATCGGAGTGCTATGGCCATCCCGTCCACAGACTGGCTGATACCGCCGATGGCCGCCGTCGGCGAGGACACCCTGGCAGCCGTACTGGAGGAGCGGTTCGGTGTGCGCGGCACCCTCCGGGATCTCGGCAGCCAGCAGGACCTCAACCACCGGGTGCGGACCCCGGACGGCGGGGACCACGTGCTGAAGATCGCCAACCCCGCGACCCCCGTCGCCCTGCTCAACCACCAGGCGAAGGCCGTCGAGACGCTCGCCGCCGCCGCGCCGGAACTGCGGCTGCCCCGGCACCGGCCCGGCAGGGACGGAGCGTTCGTCCAGCGGGTCACCGTCGGCGGTGTGGAGCTGAGTGTCCGGCTGCTCGACCATGTCCCGGGCGAACCCATCATGGACAGCCGCCATCTCGCCCCCTCGGTCGTCGCCCGGCTGGGCGCGCTCTCCGGGAAAGTCGCCGCCGGGCTCGCCGGATTCGACACCCAGGAGCCGGACGGCCCGCGCCTGTGGGATCTGCGCAACGGCCTCGCCGTCGTGGAGGCCCTCGCGCCGCGGCTGCCGGACCGCACGGTCGCCGAGCGGGTGCTCGGCGCCGCCCGTGCCGCCGCGGCCCGGCTCGCCCCGTATGCCGGCCGGCTTCCCGTGCAGACCGTCCACGGCGATGTCACCGACAACAACATCGTCTGCGATACGGGCCCGGACGGACGGCCGCAGCCGGCCGGGGTGATCGATTTCGGCGATCTCGGACCCGGCTGGACCGCCGCCGAACTCGCCGTCACCTGTGCCTCGGTCCTCCACCATCACGGCTGCGGGCCCGCCGAAGTCCTCCCCGCCGTACGAGCGTTCCACGCCGTACGGCCCCTCTCGGCGGACGAGGCGGACGCCCTCTGGCCGCTGATCGTGCTGCGCTGCGCCGTACTGGTGGCCGGCGGAAGGGTCGACGCGCTCCAGAACCCCGGCAACGCCTATGCCGCCGCCGCACTCGAACGCGAGTGGTCGATGCTGGAGACGGCCCTGTCCGTGCCCGCCGAGGTGATGGCCGCCGAGATCCGCGCCGCCACCGGGCACCCGTCCCCGGCCGGTCCGCCCGCCCCCGCCCATCCGATGGTTCCGGCCGCCCCCGGTTCCGTCGTCTTCCCCGATCTCTCGGTCCTCGGCGACGGACTGCACGGCGGTGGCTGGCTCGCCCCGGACGCCGAGGAGGCCACGGCGGCACGGGCGTTCGCCGCGGGTGCCGGTGCCGTCCTCACCCGGCACGGCGAACACCGGCTCACCCGGTCCCGCCCCGGCGACCCCGCGGCGGCCACCCTGGCCCTGGGTGTGGAGCTGCGTACGGCCGCCCCCGTCACCCTGGCCGCGCCCTGGCCCGGCACCCTGGTGCGCCGGGGACCGCACGGCCTGACCCTCGACGCGGGCGCCTGGCAGCTCAGGGTCGACGGCCTGGACCCGGACTCCGCCGGAGCCGGGACCGCCGTCGCCGCCGGGGACCCGATCGGGACGCTCGGCCCCCGGGGCGGCGCCCCGGGCGCGTACATCCAGCTCACCACCCTCACCGGTGACGCACCGCCCCGCTTCGCCCCGCCCGGCACGGACACCGGCTGGCTCGCCGTCTGTCCGGACCCGACGGAGATCGTCCTCGGTGTGTCCGGCGCCCCGGCGGAGGCCGGTGACGCCGCCGGATCGCCCGCCGCTCTGCTGCGGCGCCGCGACCGGGCCTTCGCGGCCGTGCAGGAGCACTACTACGCGGCACCGCCCCGAATCGAGCGCGGCTGGCGCGAACACCTCGTCGACACCGAGGGCCGCTGCTATCTGGACATGCTCAACAATGTGACCGTCCTCGGCCACGGGCACCCGGGGCTGAGCGGGGCCGTGCACCGGCAGTGGCAGCGGCTCAACACCAACTCCCGCTTCCACTACGCCGCGGTGGTGGAGCTCTCGGAACGCCTCGCCGGGCTGCTGCCCGCCGGACTCGACCAGGTCTTCCTGGTCAACAGCGGCTCGGAGGCCGTCGACCTGGGGCTGCGGCTCGCGTGGGCGGCGACGGGGCGGCAGGACACCGTCGCGATCGGCGAGGCGTACCACGGCTGGACCTACGCCGGTGATGCCGTCTCCACCTCGGTCGCCGACAACCCCGGGGCGGTCGGCTCCCGCCCCGGCTGGGTCCACGCCCTGCCCGCGCCCAATGCCTACCGGGGAATCCACCGGGGCGCCGACGCCGTGCGCTACGGACCGGAAGCGGTGGCCCGCATCGAGGAGCTGACCGCCTCCGGCCGCCCGCCGGGGACTTTCATCTGCGAGCCGTACTACGGCAACGCGGGAGGCATGCCCCTGCCCGACGGCTATCTGGAGCAGGTCTACGCGGCGGTCCGCGCCGCGGGCGGGCTCTGTATCGCCGACGAGGTACAGGTCGGCTACGGCAGGCTCGGCCACTGGTTCTGGGGGTTCGAGCAGCAGGGGGTCGTCCCGGACATCGTCACGGTCGCCAAGGCCATGGGCAACGGACACCCGCTGGGCGCGGTGATCACCACCCGCGAGATCGCGGCCGCCTACCGCAGCCAGGGGTACTTCTTCTCCTCCGCCGGGGGCAGCCCGGTCAGCTCGGTCGTCGGACTGACCGTGCTGGACGCGCTCCGGGACGAGAAGCTCCAGGAGAACGCCCGCACCGTGGGGGACCATCTCCGCGCCCGGCTGCTGGAACTGGCCGAGCGGCACCCGCTGATCGGTGCCGTGCACGGCAGCGGGCTCTACCTGGGGGTCGAGTTCGTCCGCGACCGTGCGACCCTGGAACCCGCGGCGGCGGAGACGGCGGCGATCTGCGAACGTCTGCTCGGACTGGGCGTGATCGTCCAGCCGACCTCGGACCGCCAGTGCGTACTCAAGATCAAACCTCCGCTCTGCCTGACCCGCGAGAGCGCCGACCGGTTCGTCGCGGCCCTGGACGACACCCTGACCCACGGATGGTGACCATGCGGCACGGTTCCCGGACGGCGCCGGACGCCCACGAGAGCAGAGACGGCGCCGCTCCCACCATCGCGGACGTGGCCCGGCTGGCGGCCGTCTCCCGGACCACCGCCTCCGACGCCCTGCGCGGCCACGGGCGGGTCTCCGAGGCCACCAGGAAAGCGGTGTCCGACGCCGCCCGGCGGCTGGGGTATTCGCCCAACCGCAGCGCCCGGTCGCTGCGCACCTCCGTGACGGAGACGATCGGGCTGCACATCCCGGAGTTCCTGACCAGCGCCGAGTACTACATGTCCTTCGTGTTCGGCGTGATCGAGGCGGCCACCCGGGCCAGTCTCAATGTCACCCTGATTTCGGCGGGCCATCTGCGGCACGGCCCGGGCGCCCCCCAGGTCGACGGTCTGGTGCTCTGCGATCCGATGGCCGGTGACCCGGTGGTCGACCGGCTGATGAGCTGCGGACTGCCGGTCGTGACGGCCGAGCGCTATGTCGGGAACAAGGAGTCCACCGGGGTCGTGGTCTCCGACCACCGCACCCACCTCAGGGAGCTGCTCGACCATCTCGGCGACCGGGGAGCACGGCGGGTCGCCTTCCTCGCCTCGGACAACACGGGCGAGTGGGCCACCACCCTGCGCGCGACCTACAGCGAATGGTGCGCGGAACGGGCGGCACCCGACCTCACCCACCGGGCCCCCTTCGGCTCCGCCCCCGAGGTCCTCCAGGCGGAGGTGCGGCGCATGCTCGCCCGCGGCCGGGACGTGGACGCCGTGGTGTGCGCCGCCGACGGGGCGGCCGCGGCGATCCTGCCGGAGCTGCGTGCCGCCGGGCACACCGTGGGCGAGGACCTGCTGCTGGCCTCCTGTGTGGACAGCTCCGCCATGCGGCTGGCCGATCCGCCGATCACCTCCATCGAACTGCACCCCCGCTCGGTAGGGGCCGAGTGCGCCCGGCTGCTCTGCGAAATCCTCGCCGGGACCGCACCGGAGGGAACCATTCGCTCGGTACCCATAGAGCTCAACATCCGGCCGTCCACCGGACTGTCACAGAACTGACGGGCAGGCAGTCACCGCTGCCCGGGCCTTATTGAAAGGGTCTTTCGCGGACCGCCGAAAGGGCGGCCCGCGAAAGACCCTTGCTCATTTCCCAGCCCCTTCAAAAGCCCTGCCGAAGAGTTGATTTTCCGGTGTCCCGAGCATTGACACCACCCTGTTCCGGACACAAACTTTCGGACATGCCGGAACGATCCGGCTGCATTCGGCAAGGGGAAGATCCGTGCGAAGAACCTCCTCCGTCATAGCCGCCTCCGCCGTCCTTTCGACGGCCCTCACCGCATGTACCGCCGGCCCCGCCGCCGACGGTCCGGCCGATACCGCGAAGCGCCCCGGATATCTCGCGGTCGCCGACGGCCCCGCCAAGGGCCGCGGCCCCCTCACCGTCCAGGTCGACTACGACTCCGTGGAAGCGGGCGGCCTCGACCCACAGCTCGCCGGCAGCGCCCGCTCCTGGTCGCTCGGCTCCCTCGTCTACGAACCGCTGGTCACCGTCGGCCCCGACTTCGGGATCAAGCCGCTGCTCGCCGAGGCATGGACCCAGCCCACCCCGACGACGTACGTCTTCACCCTCCGGGCGGGCGCCACCTTCTCCAACGGGCGCGCCGTCTCCACCGCCGATGTCGTGGGCAGCCTCAAGCGACTGACCGCGTCCAAGGCCCCCTACGCCGCCCAGCTCGGCCCGGTGAAGGAGGTCAGGGCCACCGGGCCCACCGAGGTCACGGTCGAACTGCGGAAGCCGTACGGCGCCTTCCTCTCCGCACTGTCGAACACCCCCGCCGCCGTACTCCCGATGAAGGAGATCGAAAACGGCTCGCTCGACATCGGGAAGGAAATGCTCGGCACCGGACCCTTCACCGTCCGCGAGCACAAGCAGGACCGGTACTGGAGGTTCGCACCCAATCCGAAGTACCGCTTCGCGGACAAGCTCCGAATATCAGAGCTCCGGATCGAGATCGTCCCGCAGGAATCCACCCGGCTCGCGGCCGTACGCGGCGGCAGTGCCGGAATGGCGTTCTTCAACAACGTCGACTCCATGGACCAGTTGACCGGCACCCCGAATGCGAAAGCGGTCAACCAGCAGTACAGCGACTTCTACTATCTGATCCAGAACTCGCAGAATCCGAAGTCACCGCTCGCCGACCAGAAGGTCAGATTCGCGCTGGGCAGCGCCCTCGACCGCGGGAAGATCGCCGAGAACGCCCTCGGCGGCCAGTCCCGGCCGACCGGGGTCGCCCCGGCCGTGCTGCCCGGCGGCTGCGACCCGGCCCGGCTGCCGGGAGCGAAGGCGGGACCGGCGAACGCGAAGGCGGCGGTCAAGGCCGCGGGGGCCGACGGGACCACCCTCCGGATCGCGGTCTACACCTCCGAGCCCGCACTCGCCCAGATCGCCCAGGTCGTCCAGCAGCAGTACGCGGCGGCCGGGGTCGAGGTGAAGATCGAGAAGTTCGACGACGCCACCTTCGGCGAGAAGGTCTTCGGCGCGAAGCCCGACTTCGACCTCGCCCTGGGCTGGTTCGCCGGCTATGCGGACGCCACCATGGTCTCCCGCTGGTGGAATCCCTCCGTCGCCGGATTCTCCGGTGTCTTCCTGAAGAACGACACCAAACTGAACGCCCTCATCGACACCGCGTCCGAACAGCCTCCCGGCGACGCCCGCACGGCGGCCCTGCGCGCGGTCTGCGAGCGGGTGGACACCAATGCCGAGATGCTGCCGCTGGTCTCCCGCCCCGGTGTGATCGGCTACCGCACCGACAAGGTCAGCCCCACCCTGCACGCCCGTGAGGGGTACGGCAACCTGCTGCGGAACATCACCGAGTTCACCGTCCCCGGCGCCAAGTAGTCCGCCATGAACCTCTTCCGCTGGGCTCTGGGGCGCCTCGGTGTCGCCGCCCTCACCCTCGCCGGGGTCTCCGTACTGATCTTCGCGGCGGTCCGCGCGATGCCCGGCCGCTACTCCGATCTCGTCCTCGGACCACTCGCCTCCCGCGCCGAGAAGGAAGCCGCGGCGGAGCGGTACGGTCTCGACGGTTCCGTTGCCGAGCAGTACCTGCACTGGCTGTTCAACGCCGTCCGGGGCGACTTCGGGATCTCGATGGCCAGCCGGACACCCGTCGCCTCGGAGTTCGCCGACCGGCTGCCCGCCACCGTCACCCTCACCGCCCTCGCCATGGGCCTGACCGTCCTGATCGGGTTTCCGCTCGGTGTCCTCACCGGAATCCGCGGTTCCGGCGGCGGCAAGCCCGGCCGGCTGCTGAGCGGCCTCGGCCTGAGCGTCCCCGAGTTCGTCCTGGGCAGCCTCGTGGTCTTCGTCTTCACCCGGTACGGACTCGGCCTCACCGTGGGGTCCCATATCCCCTGGTCCCAGGACCCGCTGGGCTCCGTGGTCTCCCTGCTCCTGCCCGCCTCGGTGCTCGCCGTCTTCTGCACGGCGGCGGTCGCCCGCACCACCCGGGACGCCGTCCTCGGCGTCCTCGTCGAACCGCACATCACCGCCGCGGTCGCCCGTGGCGAGCCGACCGCCCATATCGTCCGCCATCACGTCCTGCGCAACGCCGCGATCCCGGTGCTCACCCTGCTGGCCACGCTCACCGCGTATCTGCTGGGCGGCGCCGTCATCGTGGAACGGCTCTTCAACACCCCCGGGCTCGGATCCTTCCTGGTGGACGGGCTGGACCGCCGCGACTACGCGATCGTGCAGGCGGGGGTGCTGCTCGCGGCCACCGTCTTCATCACCGTCAGCCTCCTCGTGGACCTCGTCTGCGGACTCATCGACCCGCGCATCAGCCGGCACGCCGGGAGCACCCCAGGATGAACACCACCACCCCGCACGGCCGGGAACGGCCCACCGGACCCGCCGACAACCCGCCCGGGCAGCACCCCCGGGCCCAGCAGCCGGAACGCCCGGCACCGCGCCGGATTCCCGCCGTACTCCGGTCCCTGCTCGCCCCGCGCCGGACCCCCGCCCGACTGCGGTCCCTGCTCGCCCCGCGCTCCTTCGACGGTCTCTCCCGGGCCGCCCTGTGGACGCTTCTCCTGCTCGTCGCCGCCACCCTCCTCAGCCATCTCTTCGGCCTCGGCGGCGACCCCGGGGCCACCGTCGGCCGACGGCTCACCCCGCCGGGCGCCGAAGCACCGCTCGGCACCGACAGCCTCGGCCGCTCCCTGCTGCCGCGGCTTCTCCAGGGCATCGGTACGACCCTGCTGCTCTCCTCGCTCGCGGTCACCGCGGCGGCCGCCATCAGCACGGCCCTCGGCATCCTCGCCGGCTACCGGGGCGGCCGGACCGCGGAGACCGTCGCCCGGCTCTCCGACATCCTGTACGCCTTCCCCGCCATCGTCCTCGCCGTCCTGGTCGCCGCTGTTCTCGGCCCCGGCCGGTACGCGGCCCTGGCCGCCACCGTCCTGGTCACCGTCCCCCTGATGACCCGGATGGTCGCCGCCTCCGCACAGGCCGTCGCCCGCCGCGACTTCGTCACCGCCGCCCGGATCAGCGGGGTGCCCGCCCTCACCGTCATGCGGCGCCACATCCTCACCAATGTCTCCGGCACCGTCGCCGTCCAGGGCACCTACGCCCTGTCGGTCGGCATCCTCGTCGAGGGCGGCCTCGGCTTCCTCGGCTACGGCGTCCAGCTCCCCGACGCCTCCCTCGGACTCCTCATCCAGGAGGGCAGCCTCTACCTCGTCAACGCACCCTGGCTGATCACCGCGCCCGGTGCCGTCCTGGTCGCCGCCATCGTCGCGATCAACCTCATCGGCGACAGCCTGCGCGACCGCTTCGACCCCAGAGAAACGAGGGCGCTGACATGACGCCGATCGTCCTCGTCGACGATATCGCCGCCGAGTACCGCACCCCCCGCCGCACCGTCCGGGCCCTCGACGGGGTCAGCCTCGCCGTCGAACCGGGCGAGCACATCGGGATCGTCGGCGAATCCGGCTCCGGAAAGTCGACCCTCGGGCTCCTCATCGGCGGACTGCTGCCCGCCGGCACCCACTACCCCCGGGGCCGGGTCCTGGTGGACGGCGAATCCGTCCTGGGCCTCCCCCGCGACCGGCTCGCCCGGCTCCGCCGCGAACGTCTCGCCTTCATCCCCCAGGACCCCGTCGGCGCCCTGGACCCCACCCTGCGCATCGGACGCCAGCTCGCCCTCGCGCTGCGCGGATACGGCACCGACCGCGCCGACCTCGTACGGCGGCTGGAGCAGGTCCGTATCCAGGACCCCGAACGCGTCCTGGGGCTGCGGCCGCACGAGATCTCCGGCGGCATGGCCCAGCGTGTGATCATCGCGATGGCCATGGCCCGTACCCCGGCCGTGCTGATCGCCGACGAACCCACCGCCGCCCTGGACGCCCAGGTGCGCCAGGACGTACTGCGCCTGCTCTTCGCCCTCGCCGCCGAACACGGCACCACCGTGGTCTGGCTCAGCCACGACCTCGGCGGAGTCGCCCGCTGGTGCGACCGGGTCGCCGTGATGTACGGCGGGCGGGTCGTCGAGGACGGCCGCACCGCCGAGGTCCTGGGCGCGCCCCGGCACCCGTACACCGCCGCGCTCGCCGCCGCCGACCCGGCGCGGGCGGCCGACGGCGACCGGCTGCGGGCCATCGCCGGCACCCCGCCCGTGCTCCACGACTCCGCGGCGGGCTGCGCCTTCGCCCCCCGCTGCCCGTCCGCCACCGAGCGGTGCCGCTCCGAACGGCCCGCTCCGGTCTCCGCCGGCACCCGCACCGTCCTGTGTCACCACATCACCGGCCCCGGCTCCGGGGACGAGCCGGCCCCCCATCCGTCCGAGCGCCTGGAGGCGGCCCCGTGAACGACCACCTTCCGGCCCGCGACACCGGCTCCCGTCCGGCCGGCGACCCGTCCGCGCTCGACGGCGACCCGGCCGTACCCGACGACCCGGCCGTACTCGAACTCGACAACGCCTCCGTGGTGTTCCGCGCCGCCCGCCGCAACGGCGGCCCGGTCACCGCCATGGACGGGATCTCCTTCCGGATCGCCCCGGGCGAGACCCTCGGCCTGGTCGGCGAATCGGGTTCCGGCAAGACGACCACCGGAGCCGTCGCCCTGGGGCTGCTCCGCCCGACCACCGGCACCGTACGGTTCCTCGGCGCTCCCCACGGCCGGCGGCGCGGCGCCGGAGCCGGACGTATCCAGGCCGTGCTCCAGAACCCGCACTGGTCCCTCAACCCCCGTCTCACCGTCCGCGACAGCGTCGCCGAACCGCTTGCCGCGGCCACCCGCACCCGCCTCCGCGCCCACCACGGGGCGGTGGCCGACCTCCTCGACCGGGTCGGACTGTCCGAACGCTTCGCCGACCGCTATCCGCACGAACTCTCCGGCGGCCAGCGTCAGCGCGTCGCCATCGCCCGCTCCCTGATCACCGGCCCGCGGTTCATCGTGTTCGACGAGGCCGTCAGCGCCCTGGACGTATCCGTCCAGGCCCAGACCCTGAACCTGATCCGGGACCTCCAGCACGAACACGGCTTCGGCGCCCTCTTCATCTCCCACGACCTCGCCGCCGTCCGCTACATCGCCCACCGCATCGCCGTCATGCGGAGCGGCCGGATCGTCGAACTCGCCGACACCGCCCGCTTCTGGACGACACCCGAGCACCCGTACTCCCGCACCCTTCTGGAGAACCTGTGAACCCGCCGAGCACCGCACCCGAGCACTTCCTCACCGGGGTCCCCGCCTTCGGCCCGTGCCCGGGCAACGACGACATCCGGCCCGAGCCGCGCACCGGCGGACACCAGCGGGTGGTGACATACGACTTCCCCGGCGTCGAGGTCGGCACCGCCGACTACGCCGAGGGCCCCACCGGGGTCACCGTCGTCCATGTCCCCGCGGGCGCCCGGATGGCGATCGACGACCGCGGCGGCGCCATCGGCCTCACCTACGGCGCCGACGCCTTCGCCCATGCCGTCTGTCTCGCGGGCGGTTCCCTGTACGGGCTCGGCGCCGCGCCCGGCGTCGCGAACGAGCTCCTCGCCCGGGTCGGCAACGACGTCAACTGGCACCGGCTCCAGTGCGTCGCCGGCGCGATCATCTACGACTTCAGCGCCCGCTCCAACGCCGTGGCCCCCGACGCGGCGCTCGGCCGGGCCGCCCTGCGAGCCGCCCGCCACGGGGAGTTCCCCGTCGGCCGGTGCGGCGCCGGAGCCAGCGCCTCCGTGGGCAAGGTCGAGTACTCCCGTACCGAATTCGCGGGTCAGGGAGCCGCGTTCCGGCAGATCGGGGACATCAGGATTCTCGCCGCCACCGTGATCAACGCCGTCGGTGTGATCGTGGACCGTGACGGCACGGTCCTGCGCGGCAACTACGACAGCACCACCGGTACCCGCAGCCTGCCCCAGCTCGACTACGAGGAGGCGTTCGCCAAGAACCCCGCGGACGTGCCCGCCACCATGCCGGGCAACACCACGATCTCCGTCCTGGTCACGAACGTACGCCTCGACGACCGGGAACTCGCCCACTTCGGGCGGCAGGTCCACGGCTCCATGAACCGCGGTATCCAGCCCTTCCACACCAATATGGACGGCGACACCCTCTTCACCCTCACGACGGACGAGGTCGACCTGCCGCGCAACCCCATGCGCACCGGGCAGGACACCATGACCTCCGTCGCGCTCGGCGCGGTCGCCTCCGAGGTCATGTGGGACGCGATCCTGAGCAGCGTCCGGTGACCCGTACCGACCTCCGCCCCGGCGGCGCACCGGGCGGCCCCGCACCGGTGAGCGGGCTGCCGCGCTTCCACTCGGACGACCTCGGCCCCACCCGCCGGGGCCATGCCTTCGGCCGCGCGCACGGCGCCCGGATACGGGACGCCGTCACCGCCTACCGCAAGCTCTTCACCGCGGTGGGCGTCGCACCCGGTGATCTCCACCCGCACGGCGAGCAGGCCGCCGGGGAGATCGCCCGCTGGGCCCCCGACCTGTACGCCGAGCTCGCCGCCACCGCCGCGGGCGCCGGGCTTCCGCCGTGGGAACTGGCCCTGGTCAACGCCCGTACCGAGATCCTGGCCACCGTCGGGGCCACTGCCGAGGGCGAGTGCTCCACCGCCGTCCATCTGGGCGGCCCCGGCGCCCCGCACACCGTCCAGACCTGGGACTGGCACGACGAGATGGCCGCGGCCCGGACCCTGACGCGCCATCGCGCGGGCCGGCCGGGGCCCGTCGTGCGGAGCTTCACCGAGGCCGGGGTGCTGGGGAAGATCGGGGTGAACGACGCCGGGCTCGGGCTCCACTTCAATATCCTCAGCCACCGGGAGGACGGGGACGGGATCGGCGTGCCCGTCCATGTGATCGCCCGCCGGATCCTGGACCTGGCGACCACGGTCGCCGAGGCCGTCGACATCGCCCGCTCGGCATGGGTCACCGCGTCCACCGTGCTCACCGTCGTCACCCACGACGGCGGCGGCGGGGACGCGGCGAGCATCGAGGTGTCCCCGGCGGGCGTCGCCGTCGTCCGCCCGGACACGGACGGATATCTGCTGCACACCAACCACTTCCTCGACCCGGCACTCGCCCGCGGCGAGAACACCCCGCCCGGCGCGAGCACCCATCCGCGCTACGCGCATCTCCACCAGCACCGCTCCCTGATGGCCGAAGCCGACCCGCGGCGCTGGGTGGAGCTGCTCACCGCCCATGACAGCGACGGTGTCCCCATCTGCTGCCATCCGCAGGACGGGCTCCCCTTCCACCAGCAGTGGCGCACCCTGCTGACGCTCAGCATCGACGTCGTCCGCGCCCGGCTGCGGGTCCACCCGGGCGGCCCCTGCACCGCGGCACCGGACACCTGGGAGGTCCTGTGAACCACGGGACACCGGTGGACCCGGTCCCGCCCGCCCCCCACCACGGGCTCCGGGCCCGTCTCACCGGCATCGTGCGCTATCCCGTCAAGGGAATGGCGGGCCGCCCCCTCCCCCGGGTTCTCCTCAGCCCGGGACAGGGGCTGCCCCTCGACCGGGCGGTCGGACTGCGCAACGGCACCCTGGAGGTACGGAAGGAGTCCGGCTGGGTCAGCAGCACGGCCTTTCTGCGCCTGCTGAAGAACGCCTCCCTCGCCCGCTTCGGCCTCTCCCTCACCGAGGAGTCCGCCACCGGGGGCACGGCCGTCCTGCGCATCACCTCGCCCGGTGGGGACACTCTCGCCGTCCGGCTCCGCGACGGGATACCCCTGCCCGGCGACACCGCGCGGGCCGATGAGACCCTGCGAACCTGGTTCCCCGACGGTCCCGACGGCCCGGTCACCGCCGACGCGCCCGGTGTCTCCCTGTGGGACTGGCCGTACGCCGCAATCTCCATCATCAACCTGGACACCGTCCGCGCCCTGAGCGAATCCGCCGGGGTCCCGGTCGACCCCCGCAGATTCCGGGCCAATCTGTACGTCGAAGGGCTGGGCGCCTGGAAGGAGTTCGCGCTCGTGGGGCGGCGCGTGGCCCTCGGCGGCGCGGAACTGGAGATCATCCAGGCCACCGACCGCTGCCGCGCCACCACCGTCAATCCCGACACCGGAGAGCGCGACCTCAATGTCCCGCTGCTCCTCGCCTCCCGGTTCGGCCATGTGTACTGCGGGGTGTACGCGCGCGTCGTCCGCGGCGGCCCGGTCGCCGAAGGCGATGCGCTCACCGTCCTGGACACCCCGGCCGACCCCGCGGCACTCCCCGCGCCCGAACCCGGCTGGCCCCGCTGGGCCACCGTGGCGGAGCTGCGCGAGGAGAGCCCCACGGTCACCACCGTACGACTGCACGATCCCGCGGGACTCGCCGCGGCACCCGGGCAGCATCTGCGGATCCATATCGCCGACGAGCGGGGGCCGATCTGGCGCAGCTACACCCTCACCGGAACCGGCGCGGGCGAACCCGCCATCAGCGTCAAGCGGGTGGCGGACGGCCGGGTCTCCCCCCTGGTGCATGCGCTCAGGACCGGCGAGGCGCTCCGTATCTCCGGACCGTACGGCTCCCCGCTCGTCTCGGCGGACCCGACCCGGCCCCTGCTGCTGGCGGTGGCCGGGGTGGGCGTCACACCGGTTCCGGCGATCCTGCGCCATCTCGCCGACACGGCGCCCGAACGGCCCGTCACCGTGCTCAATGTGGTGCGGACCGCCGACGACGCCCCGCTGTGGGACGAGATCCGCGCACTGCTCGCCCGGCTGCCGCACGGCAGCGGCCACCTGTACGTCACCGCCGCCGGGCCCGTACCGCCCGGCGCCCGTACCGGCCGCCCCACCGAGGCGGAGTACGCTCGGCTGGCCCCCGACCCCGGCGGTGAGGCATACCTCTGCGGCCCCGGGCAGTTCGTCAAGGCCGCCCGGGCGGGCCTGCTCGCCGCCGGGCTCGCGCCGGACGCCGTCCGGGACGAGCACTTCTTCTCCCCGGTGGAGGTCCCCCTCACCGACCGGCCCCCGCCCTCCCCGGGCCCGTTCCCCGTCCGCTTCGCCGCCAGCGGAGTGGACACCGTCTGGACCGCCGACGACGGCAGCCTGCTGGACCTCGGCGAATCCGCGGGCGTACGCCTGGAGTCCGCCTGCCGCGCGGGCGCCTGCGGCACCTGCCGCCGCCCCGTCGACGGCGGCACGACCCACCTGATCACCCCGGGCCTCCCGGTCCCCCGGGGCAGCGCCCTGCTCTGCTGCGCGGTCCCTACCGGTCCCGTCACGATCGACGCCTGAACGGCCTCGGCGCTCCACATCCCCGCCGGTGCGGGAGCCTCGCGGCTGAGTCGCCCGGTCATGGGGGGAGTGATGGAGGTTCGGTTGAGGCGGGCGCAGGAGGGCGCCGGTGCAGTCCCCCCGGGGCGCTCATGTCGGCGGAGTAGCGGGTTTGGCCGTTCCCCATTCCGCGGCCGATCGTGCGGCGTGCTGCTCCCGGGCGGCCGTCGTCGCCGTGGTGGATTACCCGAGGTGGCTGCGGTACCAGCTTCCGTGGCGGGCGAAGTCGTCCGCGAACGCGGGCCCCGGATCCGCCGCGACGAGCTTCCAGAGCTGGTCGCTGTCGTACCAGCGGTCCACGGTGACCATGGCCAGCCGGCGCCGCAGCAGTGCGTCCTCCGGGGCCGTGAACATCGCGGCGGCCTCGTCGGTGGTGCACTCACCCTCAGGTGCGGGCAGTCCCAGCTCGCCGGTGACCGTGCTGACCAGATCGCGGACACTGACCGGTTCGGGGTGGCTCGCGTGCAGCACCCGGCCCGCGGGAAGGTGCGGCAGCAGGGCGAGGTCGGAGACGGCCGCGGCCAGGCGGTCCACCGCGACGAGGGAGAGCCGGGCGCGGCCGCCGTCGACCCAGTGGGGCATACGGCGGATCAGACCGACAAGGCCCGGGACCATCCAGGTGTCCCCGGTGCCGTAGATCAGATAGGGGCGCAGCACGGTGCCGCCGGCGGCCAGTACCAGCCGTTCGCCTTCGAGCCGGGTGATGCTGGTGGGTGAGGTGGGGTGTTCCGGTACGAAGCCCTCGGCCGCGCCCCGGTGGGGTCCGCCGGCGTAGACCGCGGCGGTCCCGAGTTGGACGAAGCGTTGTACTCCCGCACGCTCGGCCTCGGCGAGGAGGGTGTGGGTCCCGTCGGAGTTCACGGCCCGGCATTCCGCCTCGGTTCCGTCGATACGGGCCGCGAGATGGAGGACCGTGGTGACACCGTCACAGATGCCGTGCAGAGAGGCGGGATCGCTGAGGCTTCCCGGTATGTGCTCCACCGGGTGGCGGCCGGTTGCGTGTTCCGGGGACCGGCGGTGGGTGAGCAGGCGCAGGGCGGTGCCGCCGGGGGCGTGCGTGAGAAGACGGCTCACCACATGAGAGCCGACGAAGCCGGTGCCTCCCGTGATGAGCAGACGCTGGGAATTCAACAGATGTCCTTCGTGGGCGAGATGGGGCACGGGTCGTGGAATTACGTTCCGTGCTACTCTCCTGCACCATGGTGGACGGTGGCAATCTCCTCGAAGGCAAGTCGGCTCTGATCACGGGGGCCAGTTCCGGAATCGGGGCCGCGGCGGCACGTGTTTTCTGCCGTGAAGGCGCTGCCGTCATGCTGGTGTCGCGCCGTGAACCGGAACTCGCCCGTATCACGGCGGAATTGCGATCGGACGGCTATCGTGCCCACTATGCCGTCGCGGATGTCACGAAATCGGCGGACGTCGAGCGGGCCGTCAACCTTGCCGTCGAGGAATACGGTTTCCTGAACGCCGCCTTCAACAATGCGGGATTCGCGACACTTCCGGCTCCGACGCATCTGCTCGCCGAAGAGGTCTACGACACGACGATGGATGTGAATGTTCGCGGTGTATGGAATTGTCTGCGCCATGAGCTGACCGCGATGCTCGCGGCCGGTGGCGGATCCATTGTGAACAACAGCAGTACGGCCGGTCTTGTCGCGACTATAGCCAACTCTCCCTACATCGCGGCGAAGCACGCCGTAATAGGTCTGACGAAGGCAGTCTCCAACGAGTACGGGCCGCAGGGCATCCGGGTCAACGCACTGGCCACCGGCGCCACGCGCAGCGACATGATCGCCGGCTATCTGGCCGAGGACGCCCCCGCGCGGGAGAACGCCATGGCGAACAAGGCCATGCTGAGGCGGATCGCCGAGCCGCAGGAGATCGCCGAGGCCGCGGCGTGGCTGTGCAGTGACCGGTCGTCCTACATCACGGGGGCCACCATGCCGGTCGAGGGCGGGCGGCTCGCCCGCTGACACCGGTGGTCCGGTACCCGCCGGGGACAGGCCGCGGCCCGTGCCCCCGAATCTGCCGTTGTTCGTGCCGCGCACAGCGCGCACCCCGGGAGACGGAGCCGAGAGCCGCGGGGCTCCCGGGGTGCCTCGGGGTGCGGGCGCGCGGCCCCGGTGGGCAGGTCAGGCGGGCGCCGGCCCGAAGACGCATTCAAACACCGGCGAGTCGTCCTGGAAGCCCACGACCCGGATCGCATCCGGTCCCGCCGACTCGTCGGCAGCGGCCTCCAGCAAGCAGCGCTCGGTGAATTCGGCGTAGCGGTGGAAGACAATGGAGCCGCGGAGCGGGACGAACGGCTCGGGAGCGGTACGGGCGCAGGCGGCCTGGCGTGCCGCTTCGACCAGCAGCATCCCCGGTATGTGGTCGTTCGGACGCTGGAACAGCACGGGATGTCCGGTGTCGGCGCGCAGTTCCCACACATCGCTCCGCGAGGTGGGGGCGAGCAGGATGTCCTGCGGCCGGGAGCGGCCGACCAGCTTCGGGTCCGCCGCCGGAGCGCCGGAGCGGAAGGCCGTCGGCCGGACCCGGTCCTTGCGGAGTCTCCCGTAGATCGGAGGGCTGATCAGGCGTGCGTGGGCCATACCGGTGGCGAGCGTCCGGCCGCCGCGCTCGATCACCCATTCGGCGCGCAGCCGGGACGGGTAGCCGCCTCCGTAGTGGAGTTCGGGGAAGGTGACCACCAGGTCGACCTCGTCCTCCCCGGAGGTGTTCCGCGCCCCGAGTTGTTCGGGGAAGCAGGTGTAGGTGATGTCCCTGAGGAGGAAGTGGTGGTCGGGCGGGGTTCCGTAGGCCCCGTGCAGTACGGCCATCGCCGACTGCCGCATGGTCTCGACGACCAGCAGGGGGTCGTGGAGGCCGCCGTGCACCGGGGAGAAGAAGGGGTGGGCGCCGGGCCAATTCGCCCTTACCAGGAAACGATCCTCGCCCAGGGTGTTCCAGCCGGTCGCGAAGGTGTCGTCGGCGCGGACACGGTGGCACATGTCCAGGGAAACAGGCCGTAAAGCCGCGGTGTCCGTCGCGCGGCCGGCGGGACGGTCCATATCGGCCCCGTCCCGCAGATCTCCCTCGATACCAAGAACAGTTGCTCTAGTCATGGCGGCAATGTATCGACCCAGCGGATTTCTGTCGTGGAATCGGGCGGTGATAAACGCTTCGTGATTGCACGGGCGGAAAGAGCGGACGCTCGCTTTTCCATGGCTTTGACTGTTCGCCGACGCCTTGTTCGGGATGAGTGCGAGCGTGTGTTTCACGCGGTGATACGGCGGTTCCGGGTCTACTCCGGATGCGTCCCGGGTGCATCGCGGGTACGTCTCTGCCGCACTTATTACTCCCTCTGGAGGATGCCGGTTTCCGGGTGAGGTGACCGCCGTTGCCGCACAGGCGAGCAGAACAGGACCCACCGGCCCAAAAACTCCCATCCCGATGAACTTCCAGGAGCAATTGAAGGTGACATTTCTTCGCAAAACAACCACCCTGGACCAATATGGCATGACCGGTGAAGTGCGGGGTCGATGAATTCACCGGCCATGCCGATCCCCTTTCTTCCGGAGGATTGGGGCGACTGTTTCGGTGATAACTTGCGGTGAAACCCCGCATCAGGTGAAGTGGAAAGATTGCCGCATTGCCGCGTTGATGGGTTGACGGGTTCCGCGGTGGAGGCGTCCGCCCCGGAGACTGACCGGCGGCCGAGGCCTCGCGGGCGAACCGGGCCACCCGCCGGTCGCTGCCCGCGCAGCCGACCACGAGCTCGACCGCCACTTGACGGCGGGGACGGCGAGCGCGGGGACGGGCAGCGACGGGTTCCGGACTGGTCGTGCCGCCTCGTCGTACCCGGTTCGCGCCTGGGGGTTCCGTGTATCGCGGGCGTATCGAAAATCGCATACGCCGACGCAACAGCCCGGCGTCTTGAGTGGAGGCATGAACCACAGCGCATCACAGTCAACGCCGGATTCGTTCGGCCGGGAAAGGTCCGTAATCATGGCTTCGGATCCGGTACAGGGCGTCGACCGTCGGCGGCTGTTCGGATGGGGCGCGGTGGCTACCGTCGGCGTGGTGGCGGGCGTGCCGCTGATGGGCGCCGGGACCGGCCACGCCTACGCCGCCCCGACCGACTCGTCCGGGGACGACCGCATCCCGCGGGACACCCTGCCCGGCGGAGCTTTCGACCGGTACGTGGCGCAGTTGGCCGCCGAGGGCAGGTTCTCCGGTGTGGTGCTGCTGTCGCACCGGGGCCGCACCGTCCTGTCCCGCGGCTACGGCATGGCCGACAAGGAGCAGGGGATCCCGAACCACGAGGGCATCGCGTTCAGCCTCAGCTCGGCGGGCAAGCCGTTCCACGCGGTGGCCGTCCTGCAGCTGGCGCAGCAGGGCAGGCTGCGGCTGTCGGACAAGGTGGGCGCCCACCTGACCGGCTTCGCCAAGGACATCGCCGAGCGGGTGACCATCCACCATCTGCTGTCCGGTACCTCCGGGCTGGATTCCCCGGATGAGGACGTGCAACGCGTCTTCCAGAGCCGGGACGAGGTGCACGAGTACTACGGGCAGCGGGCCCGGCAGGCGAGACTCGTGGGCGTCCCGGGCACTTCCAACACCGCGCACGCGGAGGCGGAGGTCACCATTGCCGCGCTGATCGTGGAGGCAGTGGCCGGCACGACGTACTGGGACTACGTCCAGGAGAACATCTTCAGGCGCTGCGGTATGACCGGCTCGGCGTTCCGCACCAGGCCGGAGTGGCTCACCGACCCGCAGATCGCGCACCCGTACATGGAACTGGCCGACGGCAGCGTGGTGGACGCGCTCCGCAACCTGGACCAGGGCAGCCCGTTCCCGTACGTACTCGGCAAGAACCCGGGCCGCGCCTTCATCGATGCCCCCGGGGACGGCGGCTTCGCCACCGCGCCGGATCTGGTCCGCTTCGCGCAGGCGCTCACCGACGGCACAGTGCTGGACCGGCCCTGGGCCGATGTGCTCTTCGGGGCAAAGATCCCCCACGGGCCGAGGTCGTTCGGTGCGTACGGGCTCGCGGTCGGCATCGTCAACGGCCAGTGGAGGTACCAGCGTGCCGGTGGAAACCCCGGTGTCGGCGCCAACTGGAGCATCTACCCGTACACCGGCTGGGTCGCCGTCACTCTGATCAACCGCGACTCCGACAGCCTGGCGGACATCCTCGACCGGCAGACGCAGGCCATCACCGGCGCTGCGCCCTCCGGTGGGCACCCGTCGGCAGCGATTCCGCGACGCCATAGGCTTCACACATGCGGGTACTGATCGTGGAGGACGAGCCCTACCTGGCCGAGGCGGTCCGTGACGGTCTGCGGCTGGAGGCGATGGCCGCCGACATCGCCGGCGACGGCGACGCCGCCCTGGCACTGCTCGGCCTCAACTCGTACGACATCGCGGTCCTCGACCGTGACATCCCCGGACCCTCCGGCGACGAGGTCGCCCGGAGCATCGTCGCTTCCGGCAGCGGGATCCCGATCCTCATGCTCACCGCTGCCGACCGGATCGACGACAAGGCGTCCGGTTTCGAACTCGGTGCCGACGACTACCTCACCAAACCGTTCGAGCTGCGGGAGCTCGTCCTGCGGCTGAGGGCGCTCGACCGCAGACGCGGATACGCCCGGCCTCCGGTGCGCGAGATCGCCGGCCTGCGGCTCGATCCGTTCCGGCGGGAGGTCTTCCGCGACGAACGCTATGTCGCGCTCACCCGCAAGCAGTTCGCGGTGCTGGAGGTCCTCGTCTCCGCCGAGGGCGGGGTCGTCAGGGCCGAGGAGCTGCTGGAACGGGCCTGGGACGAGTACGCCGATCCCTTCACCAACGCCGTGCGCATCACCGTCTCCGCGCTGCGCAAACGGCTCGGCGAACCATGGCTCATCGCCACGGTGCCCGGCGTCGGCTACCGGATCGACACCGGTAGGAAGCCCGTGGCCCCGGACCGGGGCATCGCCGCCCCCGGCGGTCCGTATGCCTAGAGTCCCGGGGCCCAGCACCCGGCTGAAACTCACCCTCAGTTACGCCGGATTCGTGTCGCTCGCCGGCATTCTCCTGCTGGCCGTGGTGTGGGGGTTCCTCCTGCGCTACGTACCGGACAGCGATGTGGGTCTGCTCAGGGTCGCACCCAACCGCTACGTCCTCCTGCAGGTCTTCGGCCCCGCCGCAGCCGCGGCGATGGTCTTCCTGCTTGTGTTCGGGCTGGCCGGGGGATGGATTCTGGCCGGCCGGATGCTCGCACCACTCACACGGATCACGGATGCGGTCCGGACAGCCGGGAACGGATCGCTGTCCCACCGGATCGGCATGAAGGGCCGCCGGGACGAATTCCGTGAACTCTCCGACGCATTCGACGCGATGCTCGAACAACTCGAATCCCACGTCGCCGAGCAGCGGCGATTCGCCGCGAACGCCTCCCACGAACTGCGCACCCCGCTGGCGATCTCGCGGACGCTCCTCGATGTCGCCCGCAAGGATCCGACGCGGGAACGGGACGACCTCATCGAACGTCTGCACGCGGTCAACCAGCGGGCGACCGGCCTCACCGAGGCCCTCCTGCTGCTCGGCCGCGGCGACCGCGGAAACTTCACCCGTGAGAGCGTCGATCTGTCCCTCATCGCCGAAGAGGCCGCCGAAACGCTGCTTCCCCTCGCCGAACAGCGCCGGATCACGCTGGATGTCACCGGCGGACCGGCCTGGACCAGCGGCTCCGCGGAGCTCCTGTTGCGGACGGCGACGAACCTCGTCCAGAACGCCATCGTGCACAACCTCCCCGCCGACGGCACCGTAACGATCCGCACCGAGGCACACGGCGACACGAGCGTGCTGCGAGTCGAGAACACCGGTCGCCGACTCCCACCGGAACTGGTACCGACCCTTGTCGAACCCTTCCGGCGTGGAACAGAACGCGTACGCACCGGCGAACACGCCGGTGCCGGCCTCGGCCTGGCCATCGTGCACAGCATCGTCCGTGCCCACGAAGGAACCCTCGACCTCGTTCCCGGCCCCGCCGGCGGCCTCCTCGTCACGGTCCGGCTTCCCGGCCCGCCCTGAGCCGGCTCCTTCGGATCACCTTGCCGACCGGATCTGGGTGGCGGCGAGGTGGAGACCTGAGAGGTAGGCGGCGCGGTTCGGGAGTCGGCCCGGGCGACGGCCTCGGGCGGGTGGGCATCGTCCACCCGGGCTGCCGGACGGCCGGCCGCGAAGGCGTCGGTGGCAGGTCAGGACGGCACCCCTGACGGTCCGGCCCTCCCGGCCCTCCCGGCCGTCCCCCGTCGCAAACCCGTCCGGGAGTGCGCAGGTGGCCGAAGCCGGAGACCGGCCGCCGCTGAACCTGCGAGACCCCCGCTGTCACTGGGCCCGCGTACCTTCTTCCATCGACCGCCCGGCCGGGTGTCGACGGAGGACAGGGGCATGGACAACTCATGACAGACCGGCCAGGTCTCCTTCACGGCGGAGTTGGGCGGTGCCGTCCGGCCGGGCCGTACCAGGACCGGCAGTGCGGCCGGGATCTGCCGCGGCGGCATACCCGGCGCCCGTTCCCGACAGGCCCCGGAGTCCGCGTTCGCTCCGCCGCACCGGCGTTCCCGTGACGGCACCCCTCCGTCTCCCCGTGTCAGTACCCGGCGGACCACGACAGCCATCCATCGCCATCGAGGAAACGGAAACATGACCAAGGACGGATCCCCCATCCCCGGCCGGCCCGGCATGCCGCACCCCGCGGAGGACCCCTCGGGGCAGGCCGCGACGGACCCGCCGCCGCTGTCCGTACACCGCGTCGCCGAGGACTTCGACGACGACGGCTGCCTTGTCCGGCGCCGCTTCTACACCGCCGGCGGAACGGAAGTCGACGCCGACGGCGAGCCGATACCGCCCCGCCCGGCGAACGTCCCGGAGGACGCCCGGCACACGGCCCGGCACGGCCACTGGTTCCTCGGGCGCACCGAGGCCGGAGGGATGGAGCGGCGTATCGGACTGCACTGCTTCTGGGAGACCGACGGAACCCTGAAGGACGTGGAGTACCACACCCTCGACGGCGGGCTGCTCGCCCGGTTCGGCACGGGCAGTCCGCTGGTCGAGGCCGACCGGGCCGGGGATGCCGCGGCGGTCGAGCTCTGCTTCGACCTGGGACTCGGCAACAACACGCTGGTCGCGGCGCTGGCCGCGCGCGAGGGCCGGACCGCACTCGCCCTGCGGATCCTTGCCGGGGACGGCGATACGCCCGCTCACCCGCCGGAGTCCGCGGAGCCGGTTCGGTGGGGTGAGGTACCGGAGGAGGCGGTCTGGGTGGCGGACCTGTCGGCGTGGGCCGTGGGTGACGTCGATCCGGCCACGGGCTCGGCGCGGGGCACCTGGCGGCTGTGGTGGGGCATACCGCGGCCGGAGGAGGGCCCGCGGACCGTCGTCGACTTCTTCGCCTACCGCCCTTCCCTGGTCCGCGCACCGCGGCGATGGCGTTTCGACGGGCCGGACGAGGAGCGGACGTACGACGGCGCGGGCGAGTTGCTGCTCCGCCGTACGTACCGGAGGGGCAGACCGGACGCCGAGACCGAGTATCTGCCCGACGGGACGGTCGCCCACCGCCGCTTCCCCGGCAACGCACACGGCGACCGCGTCGACCCCGGTGAACGGATCGAGCACGGCGAACGCGTCGTACGCGTCGAACGGGACGGCGCTCTGGTGTCCGAGGAGTGGTTCGCAGGGGACGGCGAGGGCGCGCGCGTCGCGGAAGTCTTGCCGTGCGGGATACGGGTGGCGGGCGAGCCCGTCGAGTGGTGGCGCGCTCTGGACCCGGCCGGGGGCCTGATCGCCGAGGGGCCGGTCCGCCCCGGCCCGGAAGGCGGACCGGTGGGCGAGTGGACGCTGCACGGCGAGGAGTACGGCTCCGGATCCGCGACGGTCGGCTTCGACTTCGACTCCGGGGAGCCGGCGGTCCGGCGCGGCGCCGGCCTGGGCCGCTTCGCGCACGCGCTCCACATGTGGCGCACGATGCCGCTGCCGGAAGCGCTGACCGGTGTCGCGGATGTCGAATGGGCCGGCTACCAGCCCTTCTTCGGCAACGCCGAGGACTTCCCCTTCCTCCTGAAGGGACTCGCCGTACCCGACGAACGCGCCGCGGACTACGCCCGGAACCGGCTCCGGGAAGCGATGCTGCACCGGCAGACCCCCTCCGGAATCGCCGCTCCGGCCATGCGGTACGTGATCGCGCTGGCCGAGTCCCGGCCCGACGACGAGGCGCTCCTGCGGCTCGTCCGGCGTATCGTCACCCGCGACGGGGTCGCGCACGCCGCCCTGGAGCTGAAAATCCTCCACCAGGACGCCGCGACACAGGACGACGGCGCGGCCCACTACGCATGGAGGGGCAGGGAACCCGCCTACTTCGATATCTACACCTCCCTCGCCACTGCCGTACCGACCTGGGCCCGGCTGGCCCGCGAGGCCCCCGGTCCGATCCGGGAGATCGCCCGCCATCTGCTGGCCGCCGCCCCCGGCGAGCAGGCCGCGGCCGCTCTCCGCGACTGCATGACCGCCGAACCGGCCCGCCCCGGCGACCGCGACCGCGCGGCACTCGGCGACCTCCTCCTGTGCGTCTCCTCCAACCGAGGAGCGCCGAACAGTGCGCTCGTCGAACCGTTCCTCGACGACGGGGACCCGCTCCTGGCCTTCTGCGCCGCGCGGGCCTGGAGAGGCACCACCTGGGCCCCTCAGCCCCGCGGATACCCCGTCCTGCGCGGCCTGTCCGGCCCGGACGCCCCCGGCGCCCACCGGACGGCCGGGAGTGATGCCTCCATCGCGGAGCAGGTCGCCATTACCGGTCTGCCGCCCGAGCAGTTCCGGCGCTTCCTCGATCACCTGCTGACGGGGCTGGGCACGGTCGGCCCCTTCCTCGCCGCCGACCTGGCCCGTGCCCTGGGGGGCATCCTCTTCCCGGAGGTGGCGTACAACGAGAACGACCGCCTCACTCCGGAGCAGCGCCGGTTCGTCGAGGCGGTCATCGGCGCCCTTGAGAGCCGGACCTTCACCGATGTCGACATGATCGAGGTACTCCGCTGCAACGGCCTGCCCACCACGGCGGACACACTCCGCGGACTGTGCCGGCGCGAGGACCGGCGAAACCGCGACGGCCGGGGGTGATCCGCCGGCCGCCCGGGGTGTCCTCGCCTCCGGGACGAGGGCGGGGATCGCCTCCGGATTCCGGCGGGCGCACTCCGGTCCGCCCGCCGGGTGCGGCGGGCGGACCGGAGTCATCGGGGATCTCAGAGGGTCCTGATGTCACATGTCGTCGTGACCGTGCAGGGGAACAGGCCGAGGTCGGCTTCCTCCTCCGGCAGCAACTGCAGGGCGTCCACGCTGAACTCCGGTTCGGTCTCCATGGTCTTCACCTCCCTTCTCTGGTACGGCGGGCGAGGGTGGGCGACCGTGCCGCAGCAGGCAGGCCGCTGCGGCACGGGGTGAGGCGGCCGGTCGGGAACGACCGGTCAGAGGGTGGCTGCCGGGGTGCGACCGGTCAGCGAGCCGGGTTGCCACAGGCGCGGTCCGCCGTGGCGGAGACGGAGGTGGAAGGCGAGGACGCCGCTGAGCCCGGTGGCGTAGTCGGCCACCACGGCCGTGCCGGTTTCGTCCGGGGCGAGGCGCCGTCCGCCGCGCAGGGCGTGCCGGTGGTGGATGCAGGCGGCGAGCCGGCCGGCCGCGTCGCGGTAGTGGTCGTCGCCGGTGGCCTGGGCGAGGTCGAGGAGGAAGTCCCCGTCACCCGCCAGTCCGTGGCACTGGGCGGGCGATGCGTGCCGGCGCGCGCGGAACACCGCTTCCGCCGCCTGAACCGCCAGGTCCAGGTACTGCTGCTCGCCGCTGGTCTGCCAGTACCTCAGGAGGAAGGTGCCGACTCCCGAGGATCCGCTGCACCAGTGGGTCTTGTGCCGCCGGTCGGTGTCTGCCGTCGGCCAGTGGGCGGCGCCGTCGTCGACCCGGGCCGCGGCTGCCAGGGTCCGGGCCGCGGCATCGGCCTGTTCGGCGTAGGTACCGTCCCCGGTGGCCCGGGCCGCCGCCAGCAGGAACGCGCCCACACCGGCTGTCCCGTGGGCGAAGCCGTAGTGGCTCACCCCGGCGAGAGCGGACGGGTAGTCGGCGGGGACGGGCCAGTGGATGCCGCCGTCGCGGTGTTCGGCCGCGGCGGTGACGGCGTCGGCCGCTCGGCGGGCCCGGTCCAGGAAGGCCGTCTCGCCGGTGGCCTCCCAGAACCTCAGCCGGGCCAGTCCGGCCCCGGAGGCACCGTGGCAGACGTCGGGGTTCGGGCAGGCCGTGGGTATGCGGGAGCTCAGGTCGCGGGCCTGCTGGACCAGTGCCGGGGCGTCCAGGGCCAGTCCGGCGTCCAGCAGTGCCCATGCGGTGCCGGACCGTCCGAAGTGGAGACCGGGCAGCATGCGCGGTTCACGCGTCACATGGCGGCCGATCCACTCCGCGGCGGTGGTCACCGCCTGCCGCAGTGCCGGGTCCGGCTCGGCCTGGTACGCGCGGACGAGGACCCCGAGGATCCCGGCCGCGCCGTGTTGCACGGCGAACGGGTCGGTGGTGGCGCCGAACGTCCCCGAGGGCCAGAGCCGGTCCGGATCCCGGGGGTCCATCGTCGCGAGGAGGTAATCGACGGCATCGGCGACGAGGGGTTTCAGATCCGGCCCGGTGAACGCGGCCTCGTGCCGGCCGGCTGCTTCCGGGGCGCTCCCTCCATGGGGCGGAGGGGGCGCCTGTGAGATGTCGGCGAGGCGGGTCGACACCTCCTCCAGCGGGGGCCGCCGCCCGGGGTCCTCGCGCATCAGTTCCAGGATGATCCCGCCGAGTTGCAGGGCTGCCGGGTTGGTGACGGCGAGCCGCTCCAGCCAGGTCCCGATCCGGTCTCCCGTCGGGCGGATCGGCGGTTCGTCGGCGGGCAGGACCGGATCCAGGCCGGTCACCAGGTAGAAGAAGGTGGCGCCCAGGCCGTGGAGGTCGGCGGCCGGGCCCGGTGCGGGCCCGAAGGCGGGGGCGTCGCGCTGTTCGGGCGCGGCGTATCCGGGTGTGCCGGCGCGACCGACGCGGTCCCCGGGGCGTGCCACCAGTTCCAGGTCGATCAGCCGTACCGAGCCGTCCGGGATGACCATGACATTGCTGGGGTTGAAGTCCCGCAGGACCAGGCCCTGCGCATGCGCGGCCGACATCAGCGCGGCCAGCCCCTGTGCCAGCCGTCGGGCGTCCTGCGGGGCGGGGCCCCAGGTGTCGCCGTGGCGGGTGAGGTTCTCGACCACCCATCGGCGCAGTGAGACACCGGGCAGGGCTTCCTGGACCAGGAACAGGTCTCCCTGCTGTTCGAACAGCCCGAGCGGGCGGGCGCTCAGCCCGGTCGGCTCCAGCAGTTCCAGCATCCGGGCCTCGTGCCGCCGGAGATCGCGGACATCGCTCCCGGTCAGCTCGGCGCCGGTGTGCGGCCGGGCTTGTTTGATGATGACGTCGGTGCCGGTGCGGCGGTCGGTGCCGCGGTACACCCCGCCGTGGAACGAGTGCCGGACGACCCCCCGGACCAGGTATCGGCCGTCGAGGAGGACGGGTCCGGGGCGGGGGTGCGGAGCGGAGGCACCCGGGGCCGGGGCAGGAGTCTCCGCCGGGTCGGCGGGCCGGAAGGGGTCGCGCGGCGCCCAGGGCGGTGGAGTGAACCAAGCCTTGCGGTGGTCCGGTGCCAGGGACCCGTCCGGAGCGATCAGAAAGGACTCGTAGGTCCCGTCGTTCCCCAGTACGGGTACGCCGCCGAAGGCTCCGTACCGGTAGTGCAGGAGGCTGTCGGCACGGTACCGCCGGTCCGAGAGGATGCCGGGTCCCGGGAGGCCCAGGGTGGCCCGGTGCAGTGCTTCGGCGAGTTCACGGAGCCGGTCGTCGTCGCATTCGGGGTAGACGGTGAGGAACTTCCCGCCGCCGCTGCGGCCCGCGTGCCGGGACACCAGCTCGCGCACCCGGTCCACGGTGGTGGCGAATTTGAAGGCGACGCGGTGCCGGATCAGCACGTCGGCGGCCCGGGCCAGGACGTACGGCGCGGACAGCGGTGTGGCGGAGAGGTGCAGTTTCCACCCCTGGGGGCGCAGCGGGCGGCCTGTGGGGGTCACCCGGCACCAGAATCCGCTGTCGTCGATCACCCGCCAGCGGTCTCTGTCCGCGCGGCTGTCGAGCCGTGCCCGCACGATGCCGGTCAGCAGTCGGTCGGGGCCGGTCCCGTCGGAGTGGTCCAAGGAGTCCACCGGGTTTCTCCTCCTGGCTCAGCAGCCGGGTGCAGCGTAGGCGGGGCGGCGCTCGATGCGCGCCAGGTCTTCCGGTGCGGCGAAGCGCTGGTCGAGGGCGCGGGTGGCCTCCGCCCAGCCGGCCATGGTCCGCACCGGGGCGAGGGTCTCGACGACGTAGGGGTCGCTCCAGCGCGCGACCGCCCGCTGCCACAGTTCGGCGGGGGGCTCCGTCAGCAGGCTGCCCACCGTGCCTTCGTAGATCGGCATGGCCCGCACCGCGCCGTCGGGCTCCACCTGGAGGGCGTGGAACCCGCCGCCCTCGGCGATCGCGACGTCGTACATCCAGAGGAAGGAGTTGTCCGTGGTGCGTACGGTGAGGGTGTCGGGTACGAGGGTCTGCAGCCGGGCGGCGAGTTCGCCCTCGGCGAGTTCTCCGGCCTGTGCGTCGGAGATGAGCTCGTGCTGCTGGAATCCGGTGCGGCTGGCCAGCCCGGCGGGCACGGCCGCCCCGAAGAAGATGAACCCGAGTTCCGGAAAGCGGTCCGCGACGGTGGTGCACAACTGTCCCATCTCGGGGAAGTTGGTTCGGACGACGACGTAGTCGATGCCGAGCCAGGGCTCCCGCTCCTGTGTGCCGCGGCGGTGGCGGGCCGCCTCGTCCAGCAGACCGAGGGCCCGCATGGCGCGGTCGTACGAGCCGGACCGGCCCCGGATCCGGTCGTGCACCTCGGGGGTGCCGCCGTCGATGCTGACGCTGACCCGGGAGAACAGTCGAGCGATGGGCTCGGTCATCCACGGCTCCAGTGACCAGCCGCCGGTGTACAGGATGATCTCGATACCGGCCCGCGCCAGTCGCTCCGCCACGTCGAAAACCCCCTTGACCAGGAGGGGTTCGCCGCCCGCCAGGGCAATACTGTCGGGCCCGAGCTCGATGAGCGCGTCGGCGACCCGCAGCATTCCGTCGAGGTCGAGTTGGCGCGCCGGGCGCCGTCCGGATTCGGAGTAGCAGTGCACGCAGCGCAGCGGACAGGTGTAGGTGATGTCCCAAACGATCTGAGCAGGGCCGTTGCGGGTCATGCGTCCCCCTGGTTGTTGTGTGACGAGCAGACAGCCGAGCCGAGGAGCAGGAAGTCGTGCGCCCGGTGGGCAGGGGGCAGGCCGGCGCTCGCCGTACCGACCGGTGCGGCCGCCCACCTCGTCCACCGGCTACGGGTCCTCCATCACGGCGGCACCGGCTGCAAGAGCCGCGCCGGATCCTCTGTTCACCAGTACTCCTCTTTCCCGGAGGCCGATCCCGGGCCGCCGGACCGCGAATACCGCCCGGCCCCCTGCCCGGCCGGCCCGCCCTCGAATATGGCGGAGCACGAGTCCCGGACGCATGAGTCAGATGTCCCGATGTCCCGGGACATCGAGAGTCCAGGGCTGCGGGACAGCCGGATCGCACACAGCAGGAAGGCGTGCAGTCATACGGCTCCGGGTGCCGCCGTCTCGCCGGCCTGCGGGAGCAGTCCTGACCCTGGGAATCAGCGGGTGAGGCGCTACGGCTCCCGGAGAGACGTCCGGGCGCCCTGGACGAACCGGCGGGCACTCCAGGACAATATCGCCCAATGCTCACAACCATCGCCAGGGCACCGACCGGAGAGGGCGGTAAGGCGCGAGGTCCCACCAGTACCGCAGGCGGACCTCTTCCTGCCGGTCGCACAGGCCACCGAGGTCCGCCGCTTCCCGCCTACCTCCGTCCACAACACCATCAAGCAGCCTCTGCGGCGCCGGTAGACCGCCGCCCTTGCCCTCTGGCCGCAACCATCACACAAGGCACCGGATGCCGGACCGCCGTAGGCACCGCACCGACGCCTCCGGGCATCGGACCGCAAGCCGGCACGGCCCCGCGCGCCAGCGCCGATCACAGGAAATCCCGGCACACCGGGAAGGCCGGCCGCGGCTGCACGGCGTGCCGGCACGGCACTCCCGCTCCTTGACGCCGGCCTGTCCCCCGTTCTCAGGAGAACTCCATGACCGACAAGCCGTCCGTGACTTCCCCCACCCAGCCGGCGACGGACACCGGCAAGCACCCCGGGCCCGCGGACGACGCCGCCACCGACGGGAACATCCATGTCGGCTACTGGGACGGTCCGGCCGACGACCGTACGCTCGATGAGGCAACCGACCGGCTCACCGACCTGGTGCGGGAGCGGCTCGCAGCCACTCCCGGCCAACACCTGCTGGACATCGGCTGCGGTACCGGGCGGCCCGCCCTGCGCATCGCCCGAGCCACCGATACCCGGGTCTCGGCGATCTCGGTCAGCCACGAGGACATCGCCCTCGCAAGGACCCGGGCGGCCGCCGCCGCCCTCGCCGACCGGGTGGACTTCCGGTACGCGGACGTGTGCGAACTGCCCTTCGCGGACGAATCCTTCGACGGCGCATGGACCATCGAATGCATGATGCACATCCGCGACCGGGCCACGGCCCTCACCGAGATCGCCCGGACCCTGCGCCCCGGGAGTCCTCTGGTCATCACCGATGTACTCCTCCGCTCGCCGGTGACCGGAGATGACGCGCATCTGGTCCGCCGGACCTGCCGGGCGTTCCAGTCACCGTCGCTGCCGGAACCGGCGGAGCTCCGCGCCGCCCTCCGCAGCGCCGGTCTCGAGGTGGTGGAGTTCAGCGATATCGGCGAGCATGTACGGCGCACGTACCAGGCCTTCGCGGACGCCTTCGGTAATACCGCGGTCTCCGCCGACGACCGCCATCACGAGTTCTTCGGCTTCGCCCGCTCCCTTCCCCTCTTCGGCGCGCTCCCCCAGGTCGGCTACGCCTTCGTGATCGCCCGCCGCCCTTGAAGAAGAATTCGGCGAACCCATGTTCACCGAAGACGGATGTTTCCCTCGGCGCACATGCCGGTAGGATCAGGAAGGGGATTCAACAGACCATCCGCCGCCGAATCCCCTATCGCCGTTCGGACCGTTCGATTTCATCCGTCTTTTGCCTAGCGTATGGCGCATGCGAATTTTATGTGCAGGTGAAATGAGGAAAGAATGGCCCGCACGTCCATCGGCAGCACCACCGGACCCCGGCTGATGGTAGGCGCGCTGATCCGCGACCCGTACGACCGGATCTTCGTCCAGCGCCGCTCGGCCGGCCGGCGTCTCTTCCCCGGCTGCTGGGACGTCGTCGGCGGCGCCGTCGAGGAGGGCGAAGCCCTCCCGGACGCACTCCGCAGGGAGATCGCGGAGGAGACCGGGTGGCGACTCCGCAGGATTCTCGCCCTGGTGGCACGCGAGGAGTGGACGGCGGACGGAGTCCGGTACATCGAATCGGACTACGTCGTCGAGGTGACCGGGAACCTGTCGTCACCCACGCTCGAACCGGACAAGCACACCGAGTTCGCCTGGCTCGCAGCCGCGGACCTCGCGCTGCTCGACGAGAACGTGCGGCGCGGCGGGAGCGGTTTCATCAGGGATGTCGTGACCGCGGGGCACGCCTGGCTCGCGGCGGCTCCCGGAGAGATATCCGGCGCTCGCTGAAGCATCTCGCGGCCAGGAGTCCGGCCGGGATCTCCATGACCCTCTCCCGGCCACCCCCGCCATCGTCACATGAATTTCCGTGAGGGGATGTTCCGCATGCCCGGCGACAGGCTGAAGAACGTGCGTCCGCGATCCCGAGTCCTGCTGATCGGTTTCGCCGGACAACAAGGAAGAGAATATCTTCCGATGATCGGGGAGAATGCGGATATCGTCGGCGGGGTCGACCCCGCCCCGGCGGCCCCGTCCCTGGCGCACAGTTGGGGATTCCCTCACTACCACCTCCTCGACCAGGCACTCGAAGAGGCCGAGTTCGACACCGCTGTCGTCACCGTGCCGCACAATGAGCACTTTCCGGTCTGTACGAAACTTCTGGCACACGGCAGCCACATCATCAAGGAGAAGCCGTTCGCCGTCACCGAGCGGGAAGCCCAGCAGCTGGTGCAGCTGGCGCAGCGGGCAGACCGTAGCGTGTTCACCCTGTTGCAGCGGAACTTCAGTCCTGTATTCCGGTTCGCCCGGGAGAATCTCGGGCGGATCGGGAAGCCCTACTGGTTCTCCTACGACTACCACTTCAACCTGGCTCATCCGACCGCCGGCTGGCGCGCCTCCCGGGAGCGAGCGCTGGGCGGTGTGCTCCTCGACATGGGCTACCACCTCGTCGACGTGCTGCACGGTCTGTTCCCCGAAGCGTCTCACGTGCACTCCTCCGATTTCGTGCACCACTACCAGGAGATGCGTGACCGCCGGCTGGAGGATCTTGCCGGTCTCATGTGCAGCTATCCCTCGACGGGCCTGGTGGGTTCACTGCGCATCTCACGCCATCACTACGAGAAGGCCGAGCACCTCTGCGTACTCGGCACCGAGGGAGCGCTGAGCGTCTCCCCCGGGACCGCGATCCTGCACTCCCTCGGAGGGCTGCCGCTGGATCGCTGCACGTCGAGGGAGTCCAAGGCCGACACCGTGCGTTCCATGATCGCCCATCATCTGGCGCACTTGGACGACCGCCGCTACCGCCAGGAACACCTTCAGCGTCAACTCGCCGTCGTACGCACGATCGACGGGATCTACCGGGACCGCTCGGGTGCGCGGAAGGACTTCGCCGACCGCTGCGCCTGACGCTGCCTCTCCGTGGCCCGGACCCGGAAGCCGAGACTGGAAGGACGCATGACCACCGCCGAACGACTCGCCCTCTTCGGGGGCGCACCCGCCATCGAGCAGCCGCTGCCCCACGAGGTATGGCCGCCTCCCGCCGAGCAGGCGGAGCTGGCCGAACTCGCGCGGCAGCGGAACACCGACATCTCCATCAAGGGCAACAGTGGTCCCATCGGGCGGCTCGAAGCCGACTTCCTCGCGTTTCTGGACGGCGGAGCCCGCTACGCGGTCACCTTCAACTCCGGTACCAGCTCCCTTCTCGCCGCGTACTTCGCCCTGGGCGTCCGGGAAGGCGTCGACGTGGTGGGTCCGGCGCTCACCTACCACGCGGCGCTGAGCCCCGTCTTCGCGCTCCGCGGTGATGTGGTGCTCGCCGATATCGACCCCGGGACCCGCTGTCTGGACCCCGCGGCACTGGAGGTCGCGCTCACCGAACACACCAAGGTGATCACGGCCGTCCACCAGTGGGGCCATCCCTGCGACATGGACGCGATCCTGCGGATCGCCGAGCGGTACGGGCTGCGCGTTCTGGAGGACTGCTCCCACGCCCACGGCAGCCGCTACCGGGGCAGGCCCGTCGGTACCTTCGGGGACGCCGCGGTCTTCTCCCTCCAGGCCAACAAGGCCGTGTACGCGGGAGAGGGCGGCATTCTCGTCACCAGCGACCCCGCGGTGCACGACCGCGCCACCCTCCTCGGACACTACCGGGACCGCTCGCGGGACGCCGTCGTCGACGAGGACCTGCGCGCGCACTGGGTCACCGGCTTCGGGCTGAAGCTCCGTATGTCACCGTTCAACGCCATCGTCGCCCGGCATGCGCTCGCGGCCTTCCCGGCACGCAAGGAGTCCCGGCACCGCTGCCTCCGCCACCTCGGCGAGCATCTCGCCGAGATCCCCTATCTGGAGCCGGTCCGGATCGGCGCCCATGTCGACATGGGCGCCTGGTACGGCTACAAACCGCTCTACCGGCCCGAGGTCCTGGGCGGCGTCCCCCGCTCCGTGCTCATTGAGGCCCTGCGCGCCGAAGGGATGGAAGTGGGTGCCCCCTCCGGCCCCCGGCTGGCCACCCTGCCGCTCTACTCCCGTCCGGAGAACCCCCTCTTCCCCGGAGTGCCGAAGAAGGGCGCGGCTCCCGTCAACGGCTCGTACGCCGAGCATGTCGAGCAGCACGCCCTCTCCCTGCCCACCTTCACCGACTGGCCCGGAGACACGAAGCTCATCGACCAGTACGCCGACGCCTTCCGCAAGATCGCCCGGCACCGCGAGGCGCTCGTGCGGTACGCGGACGGCCCGTCCCGATGACCATTTCCACCGGAAAGGCGGCGGACATGACGTTCGAGGAAACCCCCGAGACCGTGGCACAGGCCCTCCGGCACGCCCTCGTGGGTGACGACCTGCCGGACTCCTTCACGCTGCTGGGCCGGGAATGGAGCCTGCACCGGGGAGTCTTCCCGGGCACCCTCAGCGCAGCCACCGAGGTGATGGCCTCGATCGTGCCCTATCCCGAGAACGGCTCGTTCCTCGAAATCGGCTGCGGCACAGGCGTCATCGCCGTCACCGCGGCACTGCACGGATGTTCGTCCGTCACAGCGCTGGACATCAACGAGAAGGCGGTGGCCAATACGGTGGCGAACGCCGAGCGGCACGGCGTGAGCGACCGGGTACGGGTCCTCCACAGCGATATGTACACCGCGCTCGGGCCGGAGGATCGCTTCGACGCCATCTTCTGGAACGTGCCCTGGACCTATGTGGAGGACGGCTTCGCACTCTCCACCGACCTGCACTCCGCCGTCTTCGACCCGGGTTACCAGGGTCAGGCCCGATATGTCGCCGGGGCCCACGAGCATCTCGCCGACGGCGGCAGACTCCTGCTCGGCACGGCCGATCTGGGAGACCGCGAACGGCTCGACGAGCTGGTCGCCGGAGCCGGACTGCGGATCGAGCTGCTGCGCCGCGTACGCCGGATCGAAGAGATCCGAGTCATGGAGTATCACCTGTTCGAACTGCACGCCGCATGACCCGGCCGCCTCACGTGCCCGGAGAACCACGAGGTGTGGTGTGAGTCCTTCCCTGCCGCCCGGGGCGGATCTCGAACTGGCCCTGAAGCTCGCCGATCTCGCCGACGGCATCACCTGCCGCCGCTTCCAGGCCGGTGATCTGCGGGTACAGGAGAAGCCGGACCGTACGCCGGTGACCGACGCGGACACCGCCGTCGAGCACGCCGTGCGGGAGGCACTGCGCTCCGCCCGCCCGGACGACGGCTTCGCCGGGGAGGAGACCGGCGGTTCCGTCGGCGGCGGGCGCACCTGGATGGTCGACCCCGTCGACGGCACCAAGAACTTCCTCCGCGGTATCCCGGTCTGGGCCACCCTCGTCGCCCTGCTGGACAACGGCCGGCCCGTCGTGGGCGTGATCAGCGCGCCCGCCCTGCACAGCCGCTGGTGGGCGGCGGCCGGGCAGGGCGCCTGGCTTCGCCGGGGGCGACCCGACGGCCCGCCCCGCCCGCTGCGGGTCTCCGGCACCTCCCGGCTCGCCGACGCCTATCTGTCCACCACCAGCATCCGCACCTGGGATCTGTTCCACTCGCGCGAGGCATATCTCCGCCTGGCCGAGGCGTGCTGGGACGACCGGGCCTTCGGCGACTTCCTCCAGCACTGCATGGTTGCCGAAGGGACCCTCGACATCGCGGCGGAACCGGTCGTCAGTCCCTGGGACATCGCCGCCGTGCAGATTCTGGTGGAGGAGGCAGGCGGTATCTGCACCGATCTCCTGGGCGCCTCGCCGGGCAGCGGTGGCGGAGCTCTGTCGGCCAACCCCCGGCTGCACCGGACCGCCCTCGGAATCCTCTCGGCCCGGCCCGGTACCGCCACCGATCACGAAATTCGCAGAGAGGCGGACCGACCATGCTGATTCTCTCCTTCAAGGAGGGCCACGACGGGGCGATCGCGGCCGTCGAGGACGGCAGGCTGCTCTTCTCCCTGGAGGCCGAGAAGGACTCGTTCCTCCGCTACAGCAATCCGACCGCCGAGGTGTTCGCCCTGGCGGCCGAACGGCTGGACAGACAGCCGGACGTCATCGCCATGAGCGGCTGGATCAAGGGAACACAGGCCACGGACCAGCCCTCACGCGCCGGTTACTTCGGGGTGGGGGAAGCCGCGATCTCCGACGAGGCCGGCCGGTTCTTCGGAAAGAACGTGCGCATCTTCTCGTCCACTCATGAGCGCTCGCACATCATGACGTCCTACGGGATGTCCGCGTTCCGCCTGGACCAGCCCTTCTACAGCCTGGTGTGGGAGGGAAACATCGGCTCCTTCTACCGTATGGACGAGCGCGGGAAGGTGACCCATCTCAAGGAGGTGCTCAACCACCCGGGCAACAAGTACTCCTACGGATTCGCTCTCGCGGACCCCGGTTTCAGCCCGCACCAGGAATGGGTCCGTTTCCAGGACGCGGGCAAGCAGATGGCACTCGCCGGGTTCGCCGAGAACCGGCCGGCGACCCGGGCGGAACGGGAGACCATCGACTTCATCCTCGGTCGGACGGAGGTCATCACCGGTGCCCTGAAGAACCGGATGGCCGACTCCCCCTTCCATGACATCGGGGTGGAATCGGACGCGTACAAGAACCTTGCCGCCCGCCTCTCGGACGCCGTCTTCGACCGGTTCCACGCCTACGCTCAGGAGCATCTGACGGAGGGGCTCCCACTCCTGATCTCGGGAGGCTGCGGACTGAACTGCGAGTGGAACCGCCGCTGGCGCGAATGCGGTCTCTTTCCCGCGGTCTTCGTTCCGCCCTGCCCCAACGACAGCGGCTCCGCGATCGGGACCGCCATCGACGCCCAGCACTTCTACACCGGGTCGGCCGCCCTGGAGTGGGACGTCTATACCGGCGGCGAGTTCGTCGAGGACATCGGGTTCGATCCGCAGCGCTACGAGATCCGTCCGCTGGCCCACGGCGAAGTCGCCCGGTACCTCCGCGACGGGAACATCATCGGCTGGGCGCGGGGCCGCTGGGAGATCGGTCCCCGCGCGCTCGGGAACCGGTCGATCCTGGCCGCCCCCTTCACCGAGGAGACGACCGTCAGACTCAACAGGATCAAACAGCGGGAGAGCTACCGGCCCATCGCCCCGATCTGTCTGGAGCAGGACGCGGGCCGATGGTTCGACGGAGGCGTCCCCGACCCCTACATGCTCTACTTCAGCCGGGTCCGGACCGGCGAACTACGAGCGGTGACACATATCGACGGGACGGCCCGGACGCAGACCGTCACCCCGGCAGCGAACCCGGGAATGGCCGAACTGCTGACGTCGTTCCGGGATCTGACCGGATTCGGCGTCCTCTGCAATACGTCGCTCAACTACTCGGGCCGCGGGTTCATCAACCGGACCAGCGACCTGATCGCGTACGGAGAACTCCACGGCCTGGACGGCTATGTCGTCAATGACAACTTCATCACATCACGAACGTAGCGTGTTCATCACCGCATGCCGCGGAGATGGAATGCCGGTCAGAGGGGATCGGGGCAGCCCCGCAGAGGGCCGCGAAGGATGCCTCGGTCCGCATCCGTTCGCTGCTCCGTCAGGCGGCGGGGCCGGGGACGACCCCGCCGCCCATCGGTTCCCGTGACCACATCCGGCCGCGGGAACCGACGTCACGTGCTCTTGTTCCGTCTCCTCAGCACGGACGGAAGGAGCTGATCTTGTCGTTGATCCAGCCGGGCAGGCTGGCCCACCACTCCCAGGGGCCGATTCTGAACTCCAGCCCGCCGTAGTTGGGATGCTCGTAGAAGCAGATGGAGTAGTGCGAGTCGTTGACGATGGAGGAGACCTGATCCTGGTACTGGCCCAGGTTCGTATGGACATTGGGCATGCTGAAGGGGAGGGAATATCCTCCGTAGTTGACGTCCTTCCTCAGACACAGGCTGCGCCCGTTCCCCATGCAGCCGGCGGCCTCGGCGGGGGTCGCGTTCGCGAGAACACCCGCCGAGGCGGCGAGGGTGACAACAGCACCGAGAAGCGCCAGCCGGCGCTTGGCACGGGCAAGGACGGAGAACCTGCCTTCGTTGCTGGAATACATGGCTGCCTTTCTGTCGGCGGGCCGGCCACTTCTCGCCCTACCGGTTCATGGGGTGGCGATAAGCGGCCGGCGGGGAGGGTGGGCCGGCTCCCGTACCCGCCCCGCAGGGGCGCGCACGGAGGGCTGTGGTGCCGTGCGGATCGTCCTCGCTCAGCAGGGCCGGTAGGACGAGATCTTGTCGTTGATCCACCCGGGGATCGTGGCCCACATCTCGCCGGGGCCGATCCGGAACTCGAGACCGCCGAAGTTGCCGTGCTCGTAGAAGCACATGCGGAGATCCGTGCTGTTGGATATGGAGGAGACGCTGTCCCGCGCCGGGCCGCCGAGATTCGCGACGTACACGGGAGCGCCGCTCGGGTACACCGGGATCGAGTAGTTGGGGTTGGCGTAGATGAAGACGCCGCCCAGGGCGGCGGCCGGAGCGGCGGCCGCCGGGGCCGTAGTAGCCACCAGGCACGCCGAAACGGCCACGGCTCCCACGGCACCTGATGCGGCCAGACGCTGCCAGGCCTTCCTCAACAACGGCATGAGCTTGTCCTTTCCTCGCGGGAAAGGGCCCGACGTCGGTGCACATCGGGCCCGGGGGCGGATGTACGTCATGACGCGATGCTGCAAGTTCTTGCAGAAAGAAGCTGCAAGAAGTTTCTCCGAGTTGACCGCCGAAGACAAGGGGTCGGTACGCGCGGGGCAGGCCAGGGAGCGGGCGCCCGCCCGGACGGCTCCTGCGCCGCCGGTGACGGGGGTGCCGAGGCCGCCCCACCGGACTCGGAAGTCCCGCGCGGCTCGCCGGGAACGCTCTCCTACCGGGAGTGCGCCCTCTTCCCTCTCCCGGGGGCCCGGCCGGTGACGACCACCCAGCCGAGCGAGCAGACCGGGTGGCCGTCCCGGCCGGGAAGGCGGTCGAACTCGGCGACCAGGTCGGGGCCGTCCCAGCGGGCCAGCCGCGGCCCGGCCGCCTCGACGGTTGCGCGGTACAGCAGGTCCCAGGGGGAGCCACCGGCGTAGAACGGCACTTCCATGCACATGTCCTGGAGTTCCAGCCCTGCGCGCCGCACGGCCCGGGGCAGTGCCCGGCCGAGCCGGAAGTCGATCCCCTCGCTCGCCCCCCAGCGGCACCAGGCCGACCAGAAGCGCTGGTGCTCCGGTCCCGCGAAGACCGAAGCGTCGGCGTCCGGTTCGACCAGGACCAGGACCCCGTCCGGCTTCAGAGCGCGCGCCAGACGCTCCACCACGGACTCCCGCCGGGGCAGATGGTGCAGGACCGCACTGCAGGTGATCACGTCGAAGGCGCCGAGGGGCAGCTCGGCGGTGACCACGTCGAGTTCGCGCACCACGATGTTCGGATGCTCCAGGTGTCCCAGGAACGACAGGTTGATATCGGTGGCCAGGACGGAGCCCTCGACGCCGACCTGTTGAGCCATCCATACGGCCATCGAACCGGTACCCGAACCGACTTCCAGGCAGTGCAGCCCTTCTCGTATCCCGGCAGCGCTCAGCGCCCGTTGGTGCAGCGGGTCCAGCAGCCGTGCCAGCAACCGGAGACGATCGCGCTCCCGGGCGCCCGAGTCGGCGAAGACATAGGTGTGTGCTTCCGTGTGCTCCGCGGGGAACGCGCTGCTCGTCATGGGGCGTCCTTCCTTCTCGCACGGACTTGTCGGGTCGGCGGCACGCCGCACGACGGGTCGCATGCCATGGGCCACGGCGGCGACGGCGACGCGGGACGGAGGGCTCAGTCGTCGCCCAGGGCAGTGGACGCGGCCCTGGTGATGAGGGTGGCGACCACATCGGGCCGGGAGACGTAGAGCGCGTGGCTGCCACTGGTCTCCGCCACGGTGGCACCGGCCCGCTCGGCCATGGCGCGCTGGGCGGACGGAGAAAACATGCGGTCGTCCGTGGCGACGAGGAAGAAGCTAGGCTTGTCGCGCCAGGCGGGGTCTCCGACTTTCCCGTTGAGGGCGTCCACCCCCCAGGGCACCTGGGAGTCGGCCAGGAAGCGGGCTTCGTCGGTCGACAGGTCGCCGGCGAAGGAGGTGGGGAACCTCTCCCGGTCGAGGAAGAGGAACCCGTCGACGGGCGGCAGGATCGGCGGTACGGGCGCGCCGGCCGGCGGGTCCGCTATCAGGCTGCTCACGGACTCGCCCGCGGCGGGGACGAAGGCCGCAATGTAGACGAGTGCCGTCACCTTCTCATGACGGCCCGCCTCCGAGACCACCACCCCGCCGTAGGAGTGTCCGACCAGGACCGTGGGGCCGTCCTGGGCGTCGAGGACGAGACGCGTCGCGGCCACGTCGCCCGCGAGGGAGAGAGTGGGGTTCTGGACGACGCTCACCCGGTAGCCGTCCGCGCGCAGCAGGTCGTAGACCCCCTTCCAGCCGGATCCGTCGACGAATCCGCCGTGGACGAGGACGACGTTCCGAGGGCTCGATGCGGTGCTCACTGCAGGTCAGCTCCTTGAGGGGTGATCGGTGCGGGGAGTCCGGTGGTACGGGAGGAGTACGGGGCCGGTGCTCACGGTGAGGGGTGGGTGGCGGGGCGCGTCACCGTCCACGACGTGTGGGTATTGACTTCGGTCACGCCGGCTCCGGCCAGTTGCCGGTAGCGAGTGGCTATCCCCTCGGCGCGGCGGGCGGGCAGCGGTCCGCCGTTCTTCTCGGCTCGCGCGATGATCTCCTCCGGCCCCAGCCGCCGGTTGGCGAGCACCACGGCGTTGACGGCCGGCCGGCGCATCCGGTCGTAGCGGCGGAGCGCGGATACCGGGTCCTTCTGCCGGGCCAGGCACCAGGCCAGCACCCGGGCGTCGACGATGGACTGCGATCCGCCGTTCATGCCCATCGGGTACATCGGGTGGGCGGCGTCACCGAGCAGGGTGATCCGGCCGAAGCTCCAGCGGGGCAGCGGGTCGCGGTCGAGCATCGGATACTCGGCGATCGCCGGGGAGTGCCCGGCCAGTGCAGCCGGGTCGATCCACGGCAGGTTCCAGGACGCCAGCCCGGCGCGGGCCTCCTCCTCGCCGACGCGGCGGCCGGTGCCGGCCGGAGGACGGCGGGGCGGCTCGTGCCGCACCTCCAGCACCCAGTTCATCAGGGCTGCCCCGCCTCCGGCCGCCGGGTCCTCGATGGGATAGGCGACGAATTTGTCACCGGGGGTGCCCCCGGCGACCACGATCGTCCGTCCGCCGAGGACATGCGGGTGGGGTGCTACCCCCCGCCACATATGAACGCCGTTGCCCCGGGCGGGGCCCTCGCCCGGGTAGAGCTGACCGCGTACCCTGGAGCCGATGCCGTCCGCGCCGACCAGGACGTCGGTGTCCTCGGCCGTGGGCCGACCACTCGTCCGGTCCGCGAAGTGGGCCCGGACGCCGTCCGGGATCTCCTTGAAGTGCCGTAACCGCAGCCCGGTACGGACCGCGTCCGGCCCCAGGCGCTTGCGGACCGCCGCCAGCAGGAGCGTCTGGAGACGTCCCCGGTGGACGGAGTACTGCGGCCAGTGGTAGCCGGCGGCGAGCCCCAGCCGTTCCGACCACACTTCCTCGCCCGTGCGGTCGCGGTAGCTGAGCCGGTTCGGGGGCAGGGCGATGGCCGCCAGTTCACCGGCCAGGCCGAGCTCGGAGAGTTCCCGGACGGCGTGCGGCAGCAGATTGATTCCCACACCGACCGCTTCGACGGTCCGTGCGGCTTCCCGGACCCGGGGCTCCCAGCCGGCGGCGTGCAGACTCAACGCACAGGTCAGCCCTGCTATCCCCCCACCCACCACGGTCACTTTCACCGCTGTCCCCTCGTCTTCCGCCGGGCTGTCGGGGCCTTCGGCCGCGTGTCGGGCGGCACGGCGAACGCCTTGCCGGAAGTCCCCCGTGCCGGAGTCCGGCCGGAGCCGGCGGCCGGGCACCAGCCTCCGCCCGTCGGCCGTTGAGCGTCCAATACGGAGCGGTGATGACAGCGGTCACCCTCCCTGATCGCACGGCCGGGCCCGCAACACGTGCACGGAGGCATGCGTCTCCCCGGCCGGCGGGGGCGCGTCTCGGGTGAAGTCGCGACGCCACGGCACAGCGCGCCGAGAAGGCTGGTCCCGGGGGATGCCGAGGGTGAAGCGGACGAGGGCGTGGAGGGTACGGGCCGTCGCCTCCGCCGTGTCCTCCTCCTGGTGCCCGAGGACGGTGAGCCGGGTGTCGGGAGCCGCATTGCGGAAGGACCGGGCTCCCACCCCCGCACGTCACCCCCGAAGCCCGGCAACAGCCTCCCGTTCCGGTCCGGTTGATAGCCTCCCGGGCATGGAGCTCCGCACACTTGAGTACTTTGTCGCGGTGGCGGAGGAGGGGTCGTTCACCAGGGCCGCGGCGCGCTGCCATGTGGTGCAGCCCGCGATCAGCCAGCAGATCCAGGCGCTGGAGAAGGAGCTGGGAGAGCCCCTGTTCGAAAGGCTGCCGCGGCGGGTGGTCCTGACGTCCGGGGGCCGGGTTCTGCTCCCGTACGCGCGGGCCTGTCTGGCCTCGGCCGCCTCGGCCGCCCTGGAGTTCGCCAACCGTTACGGGCTGCTGAGCGGCTCCCTGGCGCTGGGAACCGTAGGCGGTCTGGAGGGGACCCGTGTCCCTCGCCTTCTGGGGGAGTACCACCGCCGGTACCCGGGGGTCTCGGTGAGTCTCGTCGGCGCGTCGAGCCCCACCCTGCTCAAGCGGGTCCGGGAGGGGGCGATCGATGCGGCCGTGCTCGCGGAACCGCCGGACGGGCTACCGGTCGCCGTGGGGTCCCGGGTACTCCTGAACGACCGGATCGTCGCGGTGCTGCCCGCCGGGGACGGATCCGCGGAGCAGTCGATGTCCCTGGAGGAGGCGGCCCGGCACCCCGTCATCAGCTACGGTCCCGACAGCGGTGTTCACGCCTTTATCCGCGACGCCTTCGCCGCTCGGGCGGTGCGGCTGGACATCGCCTATGCCACCAACGATGTCGCCCTGCAGATCGCGCTGGTGGCGGAGCGGGTCGGCATCGCCCTCACCTCCCGCGCGAGCCCGGTTCTCACGGCCGACCGACGCTTCGTCGCCGTACCCCTGGAACCCGCCATCCGGTTGCGCAAAGTGTTCGTCTGGCGGCTGGGTACCCGGCCGAGCGCGCCGCTCCGGGCCTTTCTCGACCTGTGGACGGAGCTACCCGACGATCCCCCGGAGGGCGCGCTCCCGGCACAGGGATGAACCCTGTGCGGATACCCGCTCCCCCGCCTTCGCATCGGCCCGTCAGGATCTGACGATACCCATCGCCTGTTCCACCGTCTCGTTGCTCGGGCCGGGGGTCGTCAGCGCGGGGTTGTCCGGGCGCGCGCGAAGACCGTTGAGGAGGACTTCGAGGTAGCGGCGCCAGATCTCCGGTTGCCGACCGCGGGTGAACTGGGCGGCCGCGTACAGCATGTGCTGGATGACGGGAATATCGGCAGGGGTCACCTCCGGACGGAGGTCTCCGCTTTCCTGGGCCCGGCGGATCAGGGCTTCGAGGAAGGGGAGCATACCGCCGCGCGCTGTCTCGATGGGGGCGGACGTGTGCTCGCCCAGCATGAGCACCTCGTACAGGCCGCGGTTCTCGGCGAGGTCCGCGGACATCTCCAGGAGGAAGTCGACCAGCCCCTGCCAGGGGTCGGCATGTGCGAGAGCTCGCTCGGCGGACTCCTGGCGCGTCCGGAGATCCTGTTCGAACAGGGCCCGGATCAGCGCTTCCTTGGTGGGGAAACGCCGGTAGACCGTTCCGACTCCCACCCCCGCGTGGCGCGCAACCTCGTCGAGTGTGACCCCCAGCCCCTGCCGGCCGAAGACCTCACGTGCTGCGTGCAGAATCCGCGTCCGGTTGAGGGCGGCGTCCCGCCGCAGCGGGCGGGCGCCCTCAACCGGATCACTCTGCCGGGAACTCTCCGTCATGCGGCACAGAATAGTCCTGTCAACGGAACCGGCCGCGCCCGCCCTTCCCGAGTCCAGCCGAGCGGGCGGCCGGGCCTGGCGCTCCGTCCGGGGCGGTGCTACGGTCCGAACTGGAGATACCTTCTCCACTTACAGAGGGGCTCATATGACTTCACGCGTCAGGTTGGGCGCGCTCACCGGAATCGCGCTTCTCGGTCTGAGCGCCACGGCATACCCTTCGGCCGGTACCCCGGCACCCCTGGAAGCGGCGGCATTCGCGGCCCCGGCACAGCCGGTCGAGTGCCCGCGGACGCCCGCCGGCCCCGGCGCACCGCCCGGCACGGTTCCGGTCGCGAAGACGGTCAAGCCGACCAGTACCCGGTCCAGCACGGTCATCGTCCCGGACGGCCCGCAGATCGCATGCGGCGCCACAGAGGTGGCGACGCTCCGGGACATCGTGTACGCATCACCCACCACAGGGGGCGAACGTCACGACCTGAAGCTGGACCTCCAGGTACCGCGGACGAAAGATCCCAAGCCACTGGTGCTCTACATCACCGGCGGCGGGTTCATCAGGGCGGATAAATCAGGCAACCTCAACCAGCGCACCTATATCGCCGAACAGGGTTATGCCGTGGCGAGCATCGAGTACCGCACCGCGAGCACCGGCTCCACCTACCGGGAGGGCGTCGCGGATGTGAAGTCGGCGATCCGCTATCTGCGCGCCCACTCGACCGAACTCGGCATCGACACCGAAAAGGTGGCTGTCTGGGGACAGTCGGCCGGAGGCTATCTGGCAGCCATGGCGGGCGCGACCAACGGCACGGACCTCTTCGAACAAGGAGACAACCTCGACCGGAGCAGCGACGTCCAGGCTGTCGTCGACCAGTTCGGCGCCGACGACCTCGCCAGGATCGCCGACGACTTCGACCGGGAGACCAGGGCCGTCAACCTGGCACCCGGCAGCAACATCAACTCCTATGTCTTCGGACCGGATTCGGCCCGAACCGTCGCGACGGACCGTGCCGCGAACCGGGCGGCCGACCCCGCCACCTATCTCAGCCGTTCATCGGCACCCGTCATCCTGTTTCACGGCGACAACGACCGCATCATCTCGCCCAGCCAGTCGCTCATCCTGCTCCACGCCCTCAAAGCCGAGCGGGTGAAGGCCACTCGATACGTCGTCCAGGGAGCCGACCACGGAGACCTGGCCTTCCTCGGCGATCCCGAGGCCGGCAAGAAGTGGACCACACAGAAGGTGATGGGCACGATCACCCGGTTCCTGGACGAGGAACTCCGGGACTGATGCCGGACGCCGCCACGAAGGCCGTGGTGACGGTCGTCGCGACCGCGCCGCGGTACTCGGAGAAAGTGCCGGTCCACTACCCGGCGGGCGTGGACCGGCCGGCGGACCGCCGGTGACGGAGCACGGCCCCGCCGGAGCCCACGCCCGTCACCGGGCAACCGGTGGGACCGCGCGCAGACTCCGGCAGGGTGCAGATGCTGTCATCGCCCTCGACTACCAGTAGCCGGTACGCCGGACGAGCGGGAGAAGGCCGGTTGTCACTGGCCCGGCCGGACCGGTCCGGGGGGCGGGTTGCCCCTGCGTCCCGGGTTGATCGCGTCCAGGTCGACGGCCGTCGTGATGGATGCCCGGATCGGCCTGGTCGCGTCGGTGCGATCCCACTCCACGGTGAGGAGGCCGTCGGCGGCCGTGTCGCCGGAGTAGAAGGCGTCCGTTTCGTTGGTGGTGCGGGGCAGGTCATTGCGCGTGTACGGCCGTACCCTGCTGACCGCGGCGGTGAGGTCCTCGGGGAAGAAGACCTGCCCCGTGTGGACGGTGACACCCTGGGCGTACGCCCGGTCCAGCAGGACACCGCGGGTGTGCACCTTGACATGGATGTGCACGGTCCGGCCGGTGTACCAGCCGGGGAAGACGGTGCGGAAGCGTACCCAGCCGTCGCGGCCGGTCATCTGGAAGCCGCGCAGATAGGTGGTTTTACTGTCCGGCGGCAGCTTCGGTATCGGGCCGTCGAAGACCAGATCGCCGTTGTTCATCGCCTCCGAGGTCTCCTCGTACCCGGAGTAGATGCCGAGCGCGTCGCACTGCCAGATGTCCACGGACGCGTCGGGCACCGGCTTGCCGTCCTTCGCGTTCAGCACCCGGATACGCACCTCCAGCGGTGTGCCGGGCCTGCCCTCGGAGATGTCGATGCGCTGTTTGTCGTAGTCGAGGTAGTACGGGCCCTCGGTGGTCTCCTTGACCAAGGGCAGGACGTTCGGCGCGGAGGGTGAGGCGGAGGGGGAACTCGGTGCGGGGGGTGCCGGGGTGGCCGCGGCCGGAGAGTCGGCGGTGGCCAGGTGGACACCGCTCAGCCCGATGGCGGTGACGCCCGCGCCACCCGCGGCGAGAAGGGAACGGCGGCTGACCTGAGGTGTGTGGTCCGGTACGGCTCGCAAGGCAGAGGTCCTTCCTGGGAGAACACGGGGAAGTGGGGACAGGAGGGCAGGATTCGCACCGGGGGAAGTGGCTGCCGGGACAGCAGACTCCGCCGGTTGGTCTCGCCGGGCCGTCCCGGCATCTCCGTCGCGGAGGACGAGGGGCAGCCCGCTGCTCCGGTGGACCCGTCGCTCCTCGTCGACGGCGAGCACCTCGCACCCGTCCCGCCCGGCGGCCCAGGCGATGCCTTCCGGGCCGAGCGCGAACGCGGCGGTCGCCGTCACATCCGCCTCGGTCAGTGTCGGAGCGACGACTGTCAGGCTGAGCAACCCGGTGGCGGGCAACCCCGTACGCCCATCGACAATGTGGTCTCCGCGCTCGTACCGTGCGGATGTGGCCACGGCGCCGTCGGTGATCTCCAGGACCGCACATACCTGATCCGCGGCCTCGGGATGACGCACCGCCACCCGCCAGGGCCCTCCGCCGACGATCACATCGCCCCCGGCGTTCAGGCAGAATCTCCTTACCCCGGCTTTCCGGAGCAGCCGCGCGGCCCGCTGCACGGACCACCCCTTCACCACCGCGCAGGGGTCGAGGCCCCGCCCCGGCAGCCGGATGTCGAAGGCACCCCCGGTCTCGTCGCGGTACCGCTCCGCGAGAAGCAGTACCTCCGCCAGGTCCGCGCTGATGCCGTCCGGCGCGATTTCCCCCCGGTCGAAGCGGCACACCTCGCTGTCCGGCCGGAACGGGCTGAACCGCGCGTCCACCTCCCGGAGCCATCCGAACACCGCGTCCGCGAGCCCCGCGGGCACGTCCTCGTCGTCGATCCGCAGGGAGACGGGGAACCCCATGATCTGCTCGACCCGGTGCATATCACGCCCCCTTGGCGTCGATCGCGGCCTGGAGGGACTCCCGGTATCCCTCGCTGGTGACCGTCGCCCCGGACACCGTGTCGACATCGGCTCCCTGCACGCGCAGGGTGTCCTCGATGAGCTTCGGCACCGCGGCGTGGGTCTGCGGATGGTCCGGCTGCCGGAGCATCCGTACCGCGCTGATCCGGTCGCCCTGGAAGGTGACCTCGACCTGCACGGGACCCTTGTCGGTGTCGACCACGGGGCCGGGGAGGACAGCACCGCGGATGCCGCCGGGGGCTTCGGCGGTCGGGGCGGGCGCGGGCGGCGGGGCCGCCACTAAGGCGGCACCGTCGCCGTACGAGGGCGCATAGCGCCATACCGGGATCACTCCGACCACGGTCAGCGCCAGGACGGGCAGTACTCGTCTCATCATCACTTCCTTGTCTTCTCGGTGGCCGCGTCCGTGCCTGCCACGGGTGGGCGGCCGGTTCGGTACTCCCGGCCCGTCAGCCGGCCAGGCTGAACCTCTCGAAATGGACTTGCCGCCGGGGTACGCCCAGTTCGCGCAGAGTGCGGCGGACCGCGCTGGTCATGCCGGGCGGGCCGCAGACGTACACGTCCCGGCCGGCGATGTCCGGAACCAGCCCGGCCAGGGCCTGCGGGGCGAGCGGGTCCGGTGCGATCGGGCCGGTGATCAGGTGCAGCTCGGCTCCCCGGGCGAGGGCCAGTTCGCGCAGCTCCTGGTAGAGAACGGCATCCTTGTCGCTGCCGACGCGGTACAGGACGACGGCGTGGCCGGGCAGGTCTTCCAGGAGCGCGCGGATCGGGGTGACTCCGACACCCCCTGCGATCAGCACGGCGTCCGGGCAGGTGCGGTGCAGAGTGGTGAAGGCGCCGTAGGGGCCCTCGGCGAAGACCCTGGTGCCCGGTTCGACATGACGCAGGGCCGCGCTGCCGGCACCGAGGGATTTGGCGGTCAGCCGGAGCGTACGGCCGTCGGGCGCGGCCGAGAGGGAGAACGGGTTGGCCTGCCACCAGCGGTCGCGGGTGAGGAACCGCCAGAGGAAGAACTGCCCGGCGCGGGCCGGCAGCCGGTCCAGATGACGGCCGGTCAGATGGATGGAGACGACGTCGTCCGACTCGGGCACGACTGCGGTGACCATCAGCCGGTGTCGCCAGTTGCGCCACAACGGCAGCAGCACCCGCCCGCAGACCACGGCGCCGAGCGCGCTGCCCCACAGCGCGTACCAGTAGGCCGTGGCGAGGCCGGAAGCGGCAAAGGAGGTACCGGCCGCGACCTGATGGGTGAAGGCCAGAACCACGGCGAGGTAGGTGTAGAGGTGGATGAAGTGCCAGGTCTCGTAGGCCAGCCGACGCCGGGCGAAACGGGCGGAGACCGCGCCGACCACGAGGATCAGGAGCAGCGCGACGACGGCCCGCAGTACCCCCTCGACGGTCTCGGCGAGATCGACGAGCTGATCGAGCGGGCCCGTCCCGGCGGGCCGGGCGTACCCGAACACGATGAAAGCGGCATGGCCGAGCAGCAGCCACAGCAGGGAGAAGCCGGTCCAGCGGTGCCAGTCGGTCAGCCGGTCCATGCCGATCCGGCGATCGAGCCAGGGCAGCCGGGCCACCAGAAACAGTTGGAAGGCCATCAGCAGCGCGGCGTACAGGCCGGTCAGCCGGCCCAGTACGATCAGCGCGTTCGAGGCGAATCCGGCCTGGACGAAGAAGTACGCGACGATGGCCGCGTTGGCGGCCAGACCGGCGTACAGACCGGTGCGGGCAGCCACTTTCGGCCGGATGCCCCGGGTGGGGCCGGGACGTGAGGCGACAGTCGTCACGGACGGCAGCTCCTTCGTCGGGGATCGGGGTCCGTCCGAGCTTGCCGGTCCGAAGCTGTCGAACCCCTGTCGGCCGACTTTCAAGTGCCTGTCGATCGGCGCCGGTTGTCCGCAGCGGGTCGGCAGCGAGCGGCGCGGTGCCGCACTATGGACGGGTGGACAGAGTTCGAGTGCTGGTTGTGGACGACGACCCGCCCATCGCGGACCTCGTCGCCACCGTCGCCCGCTACGAGGGCTGGGACGCGATGACGGCGAACACGGGCGCGGACGCGCTGCGGGTCGCCGCCGAATTCCATCCGGACATCGTGGTGCTGGACCTGATGCTTCCGGATGTGGACGGCTTCGGGGTGCTGGACCGCCTGCGGCGTTCGGGGACGATGGTGCCGGTCGTCTTCCTCACCGCCCGGGACGGCGTCGCGGACCGGGTGGCGGGGCTCACCCGGGGCGGAGACGACTATCTGGTCAAACCGTTCGCGGTCGAGGAACTGATGGCCCGGCTGCGGACCGTGCTGCGGCGCAGTACGGGGTCCGGCTTCCAGCGCTCGGTGCTCCGGGTGGGCGACCTCTCCATGGACGAGGACACCCGCGAAGTACGCCGAGCGGACCACACCCTCACCCTCACCCCCACCGAGTACGAGGTGCTGCGCTATCTGATGCGCCGCTCCCCGACCGTGCTCACCAAGGCCCAGATCCTGGACCATGTGTGGGAGTACGGCTTCGGCGGACGGTCGAACGTCGTGGAACTCGTGGTGAGCAGGCTCCGCCGCAAACTGGACGAGACCGGTGAACCCCTGATCCACACGGTCCGCGGCTTCGGCTACGTCATCAAGCGGGTCGCCGGGTGAGACGGGCACTGAGCGGACCGCGGCACGCCTACGGCAGGCTGCGCCTGGGCACCCGGCTCGCGCTCGGCCTCGGGGTGCTGTCGCTGATCGTGTTCGCGGTGATCGGCACCGTACTGACCACCTCCATGCGCGACTATCTGGAACGGCAGCTCAGCGACCGGATGAAGTCGGCCCAGGTGGTCCAGGCGAAGGACGCCGTCGAGCACGGAGCGGTCCGGCGGGAGACGTACCTGGGCTGGTACCAGGCGGTGTACGACGTCTCCGGCGGTACGCCCCGGCTACGGCGGCCGGCCGCGCTGCCCCAGGACGAGACGGCGTTCGCCTCGCTCGCCGAGCGGCTGGCGGACTCGCGGGCCGACGACCTCTTCGACACCAGGACTCTCGGCCGGGAGGGCACCTACCGGCTGCGGGCCTGTGAGGTGAAGCCGGGGGTGGTTTTGGTGACGGCCGCGCCGACGACGGACATCGAGAACACCGTCGGCCGGCTGATCACGGTCCAGGTGATCGCCTTCGCGCTGGCCCTGCTGGCCCTGGTCCTCCTCGGCCGGCGGACGCTGCGGCGCGGGCTGCAGCCACTGAGCGACATGGCGCACACCGCATACGGCATCACCTCGCACGATCTGACCGAATCGGCGGCCCGGCTGCCCCTGCGCGCCGACCCCCGAGGCGGCGGGCCCGAGGTGGAGGAGTTGCGCACCGCCTTCAACACCATGCTGGAACACATCGACGCCTCGCTGGCGGTACGCGCCAACGCCGAGCAGCGGCTGCGCCGGTTCGTCGCCGACGCCTCGCACGAACTGCGCACCCCGCTGATGTCGGTGCGCGGTTACGCGGACCTGTTCCAGTACGCGGCGGCCAACGCTCCCGACGAACGCGACAAGCACCTCGCCCGGCTGCGCACGGAAGCGGCCCGGATGGGCGTCCTCCTGGACGATCTGCTGCTCCTCGCCCGGCTGGACGCGTCCGAGGCGGAGATCCCGCTGCGGCTGGAAGAGGCGGACCTGGTGGAACTGGTGCGGCAGGCCGCGGAGGCCTTCCGGGCGAGCCGCCCCGGCCATCCGCTACGGGTGGTAACCGGACCGGCCGCGCTACGGCTGGCGATGGATGCCCAGCGCCTGCGCCAGGTACTGGACAACCTGCTGGCCAACGCGGCCGTGCACACCCCGCCGGGCACCGAGGTGTCGGTCTCCGTCGCGACGGCGGAGGGCGAGGCCCTGGTGGTGGTGGCCGACACCGGCCCAGGGATCCCGCCCGCCGACCGGGCGCGCATCTTCGACCGCTTCTACCGGGTGGACAGGGCCCGCACCCGCGACCGCGGTGGCAGCGGCCTGGGCCTGTCGGTCGCGGACTCCCTGATCCGCGCCCACGGCGGCACGATCGAACTGGCCAGCGCACCGGGCGATACGGTGTTCACCGTCCGGCTGCCGCTGGGATACGGCGCACAGCCCGCGGCGAACCCGGCGCACGGCGTGGGCGGAGCCGGGGAGCCGGCCCGCATGCCCTCCTGAAGCAGTCCGGTGCCGTAGTCGCTTACGCGTCCCCGCGGCCGCGTTCTTGTTCATTCCAGCGGTCATCGGCATACGTGCCGCGCAGACGTTCACCGGTAACCGAGGCGCCGGCTGCCACGGACCGGGAGTATCCGTGGTCCGGCACCTCAACCGCCGCATCAGGACCCCGCAGGTCCCACGGACAGTGTCTCGAGGCCCGCTTCGCCAACCCGTTCACCTCCACACCGGGTGAGCCGTTCGGTCAGCGCATGTGGGTTCCGCCGTTGATGTCGAAGGTGGCGCCGGTAACGTATCCGCCCTCCTCTCCCACCAGGTAGGCCACAAGCGCGGCCACCTCGGACGGTCTGCCCAGACGACCCACCGGGATGCTCCGCGCCGCGGCGGCCACCTCCGGCGCGCCGAGTTCCACCACCGCCGGGGTGTCGACGGCGGCGGGGGCGACCGCGTTCACGGTCACGCCGTGTGCCGCCAGTTCACGGGCGAACACCTTGGTCAGCACGAGGACGCCCGCTTTCGCGGCCGAGTAGTGGGGACCGGCGAGGGTACCGCCCTGCTGGCCCGCGAGCGAGGCGAGGTTCACCACGCGGCCCCAGCCGCGCCGCCGCATCGCGGGCGCGCACAGCCGGGTCAGGGTGAGCACACTGCGCAGATTGGTCGTCAGTACGGCGTCCCACTCCGCCGGCTCGATGTCCCAGACCGATCCCGGTGCCGTGCGGGCGGCATTGTTGACCAGGATGTCGGGTGCGTGCCAGGCAGCGGCGACCTCGCGCAGCGCCGCCCGTACCGCGTCCGTGTCGTCCACATCCGCCCCGAGCGGCAGCGCGGTGCCCGCGGCGGAGTCCAGCGTGCCGGACAGTGCGGTCACGGCGCCGGCGTCGCGGTCCAGCAGGGCGACCCGGTGCCCGAGGGCATGCAGCCGGGTGGCGACGGCCGCTCCGATGCCGCGTCCGGCACCGGTGACCAGTGCCACCCGGGCAGGGGCTGTCGTCATCGTCGGTTCCTCTCCGCTTCGGGGACGGTGGGGGCGGGCGGCATCAGATGGCCGGACCGGACGGCAGCGGGGCGCCGAGGAGCGCGCGGCCGTAGAGCTCCTTGCCCGTCTGGAGGCTGAGCGCGGCGTGCCGGGAGGCCGTCTCGATATCGCGCCAGGCCCGCTGGAGTTCGGAGCCGTCCGCGAGACTGCCCGCGCCCGCGGTGTCCAGCAGCAGGCCCACGGCGTCCCGGGCGCAGCGCATGGCGTGGGCGGCGTCCATACGTAACCGGGCCCGGTCGGTGAGCGGCGGGCGGCGGCCCGACCGCGCGTACCCGTCCGTCTCGTCGGCGGCGCGGCGCAGATGCAGCCGCGCGGTGTCGATCAGCGTGGCGGCGTCGGCCACGTTGAGCTGGTGGGCGGGGGCCTCCGCGACCAGGTGGTACAGAGGCGAAACGGTGCGCTTGCCCCGGGCAGCGGCCCTCAGCACCTGCTCCAGGACCGCTGCGGCGATGCCGACGGCCGTGGCGACGAGGGGGAGGTTGATGGAGAGGTGGAAGACGACCCTCGGCTCGCCGGGGTGGCGCCGCCGGTAGACGCCGTCCGCCATGGCGGAGAGCGAGATCGTCCGCGAGTCCGGGACGCAGACCTCGTCCGCAACCGCGGTGTCGCTGCCCGTTCCCCGCATGCCCGCCGTGTACCAGGTGTCGTCGACGGCCAGGTCGGCGGTGGCGACGAGCGCCATACCGCGCTGCGGCTCCTCCCCCGGGGCGGCGGTCCGGGTGAAGCCGAGCAGGGTCCAGGGGGCGTGGTGGATGCCGGACACCCAGGGCCATCTGCCGTTCAGGATCCACCCCTCGCCGGAGCGCAGGGCCGATCCGGCCGGGTTGGCGCTGCCGCAGACGACGGCGTCCGGGTCGTTCTGCCAGATGGCGGCGCGCTCGGTCAGGGGAAGCTGGGAGGCGAAGCGAGCGCCGCCGTAGGCGATTCCGACGATCCACGAACCGGCCGCGCAGCCCCGCGCGAGTTCCTCGCACACGTCGACGGCGGTACGGACGTCCGCGCCCCGGCCGCCGTGGGACGAGGGCGTGCCCAGCCGGAGCAGACCGGCCCCGCGCAGTGCGGTGAGGGCGGTGTCGGTGAGGGTGCGCTTCTCCTCCGCGCGGGGTGCCTCGGCGGCCAGGAGCGGGACGAGTGAACGTGCCGCCGCCACGGGCGCGAGGCCGTCGCGGGTGTCGCGGCCGTCGCGGGTGTCGCGGCCGTCGCGGGTGTCGCGGCCGTCGCGGGTGTCGGATCGGTGTGTGGTGCCGGGGGGTGCGCTGCCCACAAGAGTGCCTCTCTCCGGTATCAGTGGTGACAACGTGGTCCCGTTCCCCGTTCCCCGTCCACGGCGAACCGGTACGGCTCCCGGCGGACGAGGTCTTCGAGACGGGGCCGCATCGTGGCGGTGGAAGCGCCGGGGCGCGGGGTGGCCGGAACACCGGGCGTCCGGCGGAGCGGATGCCCTGCCGACGGGGGTTCGGGTTCGGTCATGCGGAGCGCGGTGTGCGGACGGCCCTTGCGCGACGGATGCTCGCACGGCTCTTCCCTGCCTCTCACCGGACTCCGCGACCACAGGCCGGCGATCGCTCCGCTGAAGACCTCACCGAAGAGGCCAACGGGGGCGACGCCTGTGACGAGCCTCCGCCGGCCAGCCCTCGGGCGTCCAATACAGAACGGTGATGAGGGCCGACACGATGACTGATGGCAGGACCGGGGCGAGGGACGGCGGGGCGGCGGGCGCACGCAGGGCCGCCTCGTACCCGGGCGCCGGCTCGGGCCGGTGATCGCATGTGTCTGTTCGCTACCGGGCAACTGCCCATGCGCCGAGGGACCGCGGCAGGTATCGGCAGATGTCCAGGGTGGGGAGGGGCAGGCCGTTCCCTTCACCGGTTCGTGGGACCGGCGGTCGGCCCCTCGACCCGAGGAGATCCATGACCGAGCGGGGGCCGCGCGCCGCGCGCCTGACCATGAAGGGGCGGGACCCGGGCGAGGCGCACCGGGCCGCGAGCTCCCTGGAACTCCTCTTCGACCTCTGCTTCGTGATCGCCGTGGCACAGGCGGCCCACGGTCTGGGCGACGCGGTGGCCGAAGGGCACCACGTCGCGGGTGTGCTGCGTTACGCGGTGGTGTTCTTCACCATCTGGTGGGCGTGGATGAACTTCACCTGGCTGGCCTCCGCCTACGACCCGGACAGTGTGCCGTACCGACTGGCGGTGCTGCTCCAGATCGCGGGATCCCTCGTGCTCGCGGCCGGTGTCCCGCGGGCCTTCGCCGAGGACGACCTTCTTCTGGTCACCCTCGGCTACGTCCTGCTGCGCACCACGCTGGCGGGGCTGTGGCTCCAGGTGGCGCGGTCGGATGCGGGACGCCGTCGGACCGCACTGCGTTTCGCGTCCGGTGTGACGGTCTGCCAGGCCGGCTGGGTGGGACTGCTGTTCCTTCCCGAAGAAATCCGGCTCTTCGGAGTGATCGTAATGATCGTGGCCGAGACGGCCGTGCCGGCGTGGGCCCAGGCCGCGGGGATGACGCCCTGGCACCCCGGCCACATCGCCGAGCGCTACGGCCTGTTCCTGCTCATCGTGCTCGGCGAGTCGATCGCGGCAGCCACGACGGCCATACGCGAGGCGTTCGGTCAGTGGCACGGCTCCGGGGCGCTCCTCTCGCTCGCGGCGGGCGGATTGCTGACGGTCTTCGGCATGTGGTGGCTGTACTTCGCCCGTGCGGCGCGCACCCTGCTCGCGACCACGCACCGGGCCGGCCGCCGCAGATTCACCTGGGCGTACGGCCACTATCTGATCTTCGCGGCCGCGGCGGCCGAGGGGGCCGGGCTGGCCGCGTACGCGCATCTGCTCACCGGACCCGGCCCGGCGCCCGCCCAGGCCGCGGGCGCCGCGGTCACCGTGCCGCTGGCCGTCTTCCTGATGACGGTGTGGGTCGTGCATGTGCGGCCGCACCGGCGCGGTTCGCTGGGAGAGTGGGGATATCCGGCCGTGGCCGCGGTGCTTCCGGCCATCGCTTTCCTGCCCCGGCCGGCGCTCGTGGCGGGCCTGCTGTCGGCGGCGCTCGTCCTGGTGGTCGAGGTGACGGACAGAGCGAGTGCCGAGGCGCGGGCCCGATGAGATGAACTCCGTTCGCCGGGGCCGTACATCCGCCCTTCCGGACCGGGCGTCCTGCCCGCCGGTGGACCCGCCGCGCTCCCCGGCGGACGGGACCCGCGGATGCAGTGCCGACACCAGTGCACGGTCAGGACCGCATCGGTGCACTCGCAGGAAAGGCACCGGAGCCGGCCGGGCCTAACGTCGGCTGGGCAGGCGGACGCCGTGACCGCCGGCAGCTGCCCCCTCGTCCGCAGAGCGGTACCGCGCGCATCGTCCCGCCCTCCGCTCGTCCCGTTACCGAAAGGGGTTGCCGAACGTGTCGCCCATGCCCGTCGGCGGATACCTTCCCCGAGCCACCGACGCCGCCGACCTCGTCGTCCGCAATGCGGCCATCCACACCGGTGAACCCCGATTCCCGCAGGCGGAAGCGCTCGCCGTCAGAGACGGCGTGATCTCGGCCGTCGGGAGCGACAAGGACGTGGCCTCGCTCATCGGCCCGCGGACCAAGGTCGTCGACGCCCTCGGCCGCCGGGTGGTCCCCGGTCTCAACGATGCCCATCTGCATGTGATCCGGGGCGGTCTCAACTATGTGCTGGAGCTGCGCTGGGACGGTGTGCGCTCGCTGCGGCAGGGGCTCGCCATGCTGCGCGAGCAAGCCCTGCGGACGCCGAAGGGGCAGTGGGTGCGGGTGGTCGGCGGCTGGTCGGCCGAGCAGTTCGCCGAGCGCCGGCTGCCGACCGTATCCGAGCTGAACGCGGCAGCCCCCGACACCCCGGTGTTCGTGCTGCACCTCTACCAGTCGGCCGTGCTCAACCGGGCCGCCCTGAAGGCCGCCGGCTTCAGCAGGGACACGCCCGACCCCCGCGGCGGCCGGATCGTGCGCGGCCGGGACGGGGAGCCGACGGGCATGCTGCTGGCCGCACCCAGCGCGCTCGTCCTGTACTCGACGCTCGCCAAGGCCCCGGTACTGGAGGGCGAGGACCGCAAGATCTCCACGCGGCACTTCCTGCGCGAACTCAACCGGTTCGGGCTCACCTCCGCTATCGACGCCGCGGGCGGGTTCCAGAACTTCCCCGAGAACTACTCCACCGTCGTCGAACTCGCCGCCGAGGGCGCCCTGTCGCTGCGGATCGCCTACCACCTCTTCCCGCAGACCGCGGGACAGGAGCTGGACGACCTGCGGCGCTGGATCGAGACGACCCGCCCGGGGGACGGGGACGCCTGGCTGCGGCTCAACGGCGCGGGCGAGAACCTCACCTGGGCGGCGGCGGACTTCGAGAACTTCACCCAGCCCCGCCCAGAACTCGACGACTACGAAGCCGAGTTCGAGAAAGCGGTACGGCTGCTCATGGAGAACGGCTGGGGTTTCCGGCTCCATGCGACGTACGACGAGACCATCCGGCGCGACCTCGCGGTGTTCGAGAAACTCGCCGTCGAAGGGCTCTTCCCGGCCGGCAACCGCTGGCTGTTCGACCATGCGGAAACCGTCTCGCCGGACAGCCTGGACCGCATCGCCGCCCTGGACCGCATCGCCGCCCTGGGCGGCGCGATGTCCGTGCAGAACCGGCTGTCCTTCCAGGGCGAGGCGTTCCTGCGCCGGTACGGCCCCGGTGCGGCCGCGGACGCCCCGCCGCTGCTCGGGATGCTCCGGCGCGGACTGACCGTGGCCGGCGGCACGGACGCCACCCGGGTCTCCACGTACAACCCGTGGGTGGCCCTGCACTGGCTGGTCAGCGGTCGCACCCTGGGCGGTCTCGCCCTGCGTCCGCCGTCGAACCGTGTGGACCGGGCCACGGCCCTGGACATGTTCACCCGTGCGGGTGCCGCGCTCACCGGCGAGGAGGACGTCAAGGGAGTGCTGCGCCCGGGCTGCTACGCGGATCTCGCGGTGCTGTCGGAGGACTACTTCACGGTCGCCGAGCCGGATATCGAGCACATCGAGTCCCTGCTGACCGTCACCGGCGGCCGGATCGTGTACGCCGCCGCCGAGTACGAGGGTCTGGACGAGGAACTGCCTGCGGTCAGCCCCGGCTGGAGCCCCGTGGCGCACTTCGGCGGCTACCAGCCGGGCAGGCCGTCCACGGCTCCCGGGGCGCGGCAGGCACAGCTGATCGGCGAAGCCGTCGCGGAGTCCGAGCAGCTCCGGCTGTGGCGCGCGGACCGGGGTTTCACCCCGCACCCCTCGGGCGCCTTCTTCGATCCCTGCTTCACCCTGTGACCCCCGGCGGGGGGCGGCACGACACCAGCCGTCCCCCGTCGGGCCGGCCGCCACAAGCCCCCGTCCAACGGACGGTGTTACCGCGGCGCGGACAGCGGTCCGCGCCGGACCACTCATGGAAAGGCTGACCCCTATGGTCGACATCGACGAGGTCACCGCGGCTCCCGGCCCGGACCTGCTGACCCCCGAAAACTGCGCGGTGCTGTTGGTGGACCACCAACCCCAGATGTTCTTCGCCACGGGCAGCGGCGACCGCACCGCGATCGTCAACGCGACGGTGGGCCTCGCCAAGGCCGCCCGGATCTTCGGTGTGCCGACCGTGCTGAGCACCGTGGCCGCCGAGTCCTTCTCCGGCCCGCTGCTGCCGCAGCTCGCCTCGCTCGACCCGAACAACAAGATCATCGACCGCACCACGATGAACGCCTGGGAGGACGAGGCCTTCGTCGAGGCGGTCAAGGCGACCGGCCGGACGAAGCTGGTCATCGCCGGTCTGTGGACCGAGGTCTGCGTGGTCGGGCCCGCCCTCTCGGCACTCACCCAGGGCTACGAGGTCTACGTCGTCGCCGACGCGTCCGGCGGTGTGAGCCCGGAGGCCCACGAGCACGCCCTGCAGCGGATGCTGGCCGCCGGTGCCGTGCCGGTCACCTGGGTGCAGGTGCTGCTGGAACTCCAGCGCGACTGGGCGCGCACGGAGACGTACAAGGCAGTGACGGAGCTGGTCAAGGAGCACGGCGGCGCGTACGGCATCGGTGTTGTCTACGCCCAGGCCGTCATCGGCGAGCATGCCGTCGGCTGACGCACCGGTTCGGGCAACGCTGATCAACTCCGAGTCGGGAACGGCGGAAGAACAATGGACGCTGGGCTGCTGCTCGTCCGGCTGGTGGTGGGACTACTCATCGCCGGTCACGGGGTGCAGAAGGTGAGTCATCTGCTGGGCGGTGAGGGACTGGCGGGCGGTACGGAGGAGTTCCGCCGCGACGGGTTCCGGGGCGGTCGGCTGACGGCCGTCGCCGCGGGAGGCAGCCAGATCGGGGCCGGCCTGTTCCTGTCCGCCGGGCTGCTCACCCCGCTGGCGGCGACGGCCGCCATGGGGGTGATGACGGTTGCGGGCACCGTCAAACGGCCCAAGGGCCTGTGGGTACAGCACGACGGCTACGAGTACCCCTTGGTGCTCGTCGCCGTATCGGCCTCGCTGGCCCTGACCGGGCCCGGCCGCTGGTCCCTGGACCATGCGCTGGGCGCGACGCCCTGGCCGCTGTGGATCGGCTTCGCCGCGATCGCGGCCGGGCCGCTGAGCGGTCTGCTGACCCGCGTCGCGCTGCACCGCCCGCCGACCTCCCCGGATGGTGTCCGCCGTGCGCGCACTGCTGACTGATGCCTGTCGGACACTGGTCCCGCCGCGGGAGGACCGCCACGGGCCGCTGCCTCCGCTGCTGCTGACCCTGACCCTGGTCACCGGGCTGGTGGACGCCGTGAGCTATCTGGCGCTGGGGAAGGTGTTCGTGGCCAATATGACCGGCAACGTGGTCTTCCTCGGCTTCGCCCTCACCGGTGCCGACGGGCTGTCCGCGCTCGCGTCGGCCGTGTCGCTGACGGCGTTCCTGGCGGGGGCGCTCGCCGGGGGCCGCCTGGGCACACGGTTCGCCGGGAACCGCGGGCGGCTGCTGGCCGTGGCCACCGCGGGGCAGGCAGCCCTGACCGCCGTCGCCGTGGTCGTCGCCGCCGTCACCGGCGGGGAGGTCACCACCGCGGTCCGGTATGCCCTCATCGTGCTGCTCGGTCTGGCCATGGGCGCCCAGAACGCGGTCGCCCGGCGCCTCGGCGTGCCCGATCTCACCACGACCGTGCTGACGCTGACCCTGACCGGGCTCGCCGCGGACTCCGCCTCCGCCGGCGGCAAGGCGCCGCGCCCCGGGCGCCGGATCATGTCCGTGCTGGTGATGTTCCTCGGTGCCCTGGTGGGGGCCGTGCTCATCCGGTACGACCTGTTCGTCGTGCTGCTGGGCCTGGTCCTGCTGCTGGTGGCCGTCACTTCGGTGATCGCGTACCGCCTGTCGGCCGACGGCGCGGTATGGACGCGTCCGCCGTCCTGACCGGCCCCGGGCGGACGGGCGGCCGGGCCTCAGCGGTCCGGCCGCCCGTCCGGCTGCCCGGCTGTCCACCCGCGGTTCAGTCCCGGTCTCCTTGCGTGCGCGGGCCCGAGGTCTCCCGCCACTCGCTGGGCGACATCCCGTAAGCGGCCCGGAACACCCGGCTGAAGTGGGGAGGGCTGATGAAACCCCAGCGGCCCGACACGGCGGCGATCGTCCGCCGGGCTCCGCCGCGCGGCAGCAGTTCGCGGCGGCACTCCTCCAGACGGCGGCGCTGGATCCAGCGGCTGACGGTCAGCCCCTGCTCCTGGAACAACTTGTGCAGGTAGCGGACGGAGATGTGGTTGGCGTCGGCGATCGTCTCCGGCGAGAGGTCTGCATCGGCCAGGTGCAGCTCCATATGGTCGAGGATCCGGGACAGGAGCGACAGCTCGGCACCGCAGGACAGTGGCTCCGTACGCCGCAGCTGCTCGGCGGCGGCCGTGGCCAGCAGGTGCACCCCGTCGCGCACGAGTGCCTCACTGACGGCGGGCTCGGAGTGGGCCGCGGAGTCGGCGAGACCGGAGAGGAAGGGCGACAGCAGGGCGCCGAGGCGCGAGCCACCGGTGACGGGTGACCGGTTGAGCCCGTGCAGGACCGGTTCCGACAGTCCGAGTGCGGTGCGCGACACCAGGAAGACCTTGGTGCGAAACACCGTGGGGAAGTCGAGCGACGTCGGCTGGTGGGCGTCGTAGAAGCAGATGTCGCCTGGAGCGAGGGCGATCTCCGCGGGGAGTTGCAGACAGGGCGTGACCCCACCGTGTACGCCGACGAAGAGGTACTCACCGCTGTGCCGGGCGACGAACCGGACCGGACGCCGGGCGATGCCCGCCGTGATGCCCCCGACGGGTCCGGCGGTGCGCGGCAGGGCGGTCGGGGTGGCTCCGGATGTGACCACATGCAGGTCGTGGGTCAACCGGCGCTTCGCCTCCGGCCCCATGGGGACGGGCCCGTCGCGGCGGGGAGTGGTGGTGGAGTGCATCGTCTGCCCTTGCCTCCGGGGCTTGTCCGAACGGGAGCCTGGCGTGGAAGGGCTTCTGACCTGCGGGTTCGTCGCCTCTGCGAGGGCGCCGGGCAGTGCCGTGGGGGCCTCGTCCACTCCGCCAGGAGCGTAGGCAGGAGGGTGTGCAAGAAAAGTGACGCCGGATGTCACCGGTCGGAACCGTGGTCCTCGGCCAGTTCGGCGGCGAACGAGCGCAGCAGTGGATGGAGTGCGTAGCGGCCGGGCCCGTCCTCGGTGAGGAGGTGGACATCGGCGAGCACGCCCAGACGGGCGCGGGCTTCGCGGACGGGCGGTCCGGAGAGTGCCGCTGCCGACGCCGGGGTGATCCCGGGGCCGGGGTGCCGAGACAGCAGCCGGAAGAGTGCGGCGTGCTCGGGCGGCAGCGCCCGGTACGAGCGCAGAAATGTGGTGCGGACACCGGCCGGGAACGCGTCCAGCCCACTGCCTGACCGGAGTTCCCCGGCGAGGGCGGCGAGCGGGAAGTGCGGACGGGCCACAGCGCGGGCGGCCATGGCGGCCAGCGCCAGCGGAAGGTGTCCGCAGCGGTCCGCGATCTCCCGGACCGCCGCCGGATCTTCGGCCACCCGTGCCGCTCCGATCCGCCGCACCAGCAGATGTTCCGCCTCTCGGGCGGTCGGGGGGCGCAGCCGCAGCGGGCGGGCGCCGCGGGCCACCAGGGGCGACAGGGCATGCCTGCTGGTGACGAGGGTGAGGCAGCCCGGCGCGGCAGCCAGCAGTCTGCGCACCTGATCGGTTCCCGCGGCGTCGTCGAGGACGACGAGTGCGCGGCGTCCGGCCATCAGCTTCCGGTAGAGGTCGGCCAGCGCGTCCTCGGTGTCCGGTAGCCCGCCGGCGCGAACGCCGAGCGACACGAGCATGCCCCGCAGGGCTTCCGCGGGGTCGAGGGGTTGGCGGACGGGATCGAATCCCCCGAGTTCGACGTACAACCGGCCGTCGGGGAAGCGGGCGGCGGCCTCGTGTGCCCAGCGGAGGGCGAGGGTGCTCTTGCCCACGCCGGGGATTCCCCCGATGACGACGGCCGCCGCGGCGCCGGCCGCGCCATCGGCGTCGTCGGCGGCAGCGGTGAGAGCGGCGAGTTCCGCCGATCGGCCGGTGAACACGGACAGGTCGGGCGGCAGTTGGGCGGGAGCGGGGCGGAGGGGCACGGATGGGCTCGTCCGCCGCACCTGCTGACGCAGTACACGGGTGTGAGCCGCGCTCAGCTCCGCGCCGGGAACGGCACCCAGTTCGGCGGCGAGCCGACGGCGGGCCTTCTCGTAGGCGGCGAGCGCCTCCGTCTGGGCCCCGACCGCAGCGAGACCGAGGACCAGGCGGGCGTGCAGCGGCTCGTTCAGGGGGGCGAGGTCGACGGCCTTCCTGATGCTCGGCAGGACCTGCGCGATGCCGTCGTGGCGCAAGGCCAGATCGGCCGCGGTGGCCGTGGCGCGGACGAGTTCGCGTTCCACTGCTGCGAACCAGGGGTGGGCGCGGACCGCTTCGCGTACGCCTTCGGCAACCGGCCCGCGCCACTGGCCCAGCGCTTCGGTGAACTCCCGTATCGCGGAGTCGGGCCGTCCGGCGGCGGCGAGCCGGGTTCCCCGTCCGGCCTGCTCGCGAAACCGCAGCAGGTCGACCTCGGCGCTCTCGGCGTGCAACAGGTAGCCGCCGCCGCGCCACAGCACACGCCGGCCGGGGGTGCGCGGCGCGAGCTCCGGCTCCAGCAGCCGGCGCAGGGAGCCCGCGTACCGGCGTACCGCGTTGGCCGCGCTCGCGGGGGGCCGACCGGACCACAGCGCATCGGCGATCTCCCCGAACGGCACGGGGCGGCCTGCCCGCACCAGGAGCAGGGCGAGCAGGGCACGCTGCCGGGGGAATCCGAGGTCGAGTTCGCTCTCCCCGCGCCATGCGCGCAGGGGTCCCAGCACCTCGAACCGCATCACCGCCGCCGTCCCCGTCCGGACCGACCCGCCTCTTGTCCGAAGGGTACGGCGCGGTCGGCGGGACGGGTCTGCCATGCGCCGACGGACCGTGAACCGTGCACGGACAGGCAAGAATCCTGAGCCGCGGCTCACCCGCCCTCAGCCGGAACGGGGTGCGCCATGGGTCCGGTCCCGTTGCCCGTGCTCGGATCGGGCCGGCCGGACGGCGCTGTTCCGGGCTGCCGGGCTGCCGTGCTGCCGTCGGCCCATCCGCTCCGCTCGTCGTCCAGCCGCGCGCTGAGCTGCTCGGCGAAGGGGTGACCCAATTCGGTGAAGAGGGTGAGCGCCTCCCCCCAGGAATCCCGGGCGGCCTCGACGCCGCCGGTCGCGAGATGGGTGTCGCCCATGCGTTTCAGGGTCTCGGCCTCCAGGTACGGCACACCGAGCTCACGGTAACGGAGCAGTGCGTTCCGATAGCCGGCGAGAGCTTGCGGATGACGCCCCAGATGATGGTGGGCGTACGCGATGCTGTCCCAGGTGGCGGCTTCTCCGTAACGGTCCCCTAGCTCCTGGAGCATGGTCAGTGCCCGGTAGCAGTGGTGAAGTGCCTCTCGGTACTCCCCGAGCCGGGCGTGGTACCAGCCGACGGAGTTCAGCACGGAAGCCTCACCCGGCCGGTGCCCGGCGCCGGTGAACAGGGCGAGCGCCAGCCGGTTGTGGCGCAACGCGCCGGTGATATCGCCCTGCTGGTCGCTCTCCCAGCCGAGGCTGCGGTGGACGTGGGCCCGGCCGATGTCGTCGTTCAGCTCGACGGCCAGGTCCAGGGCGGCGGCCAGATGCGGCCGGGACCGGTCGTGCAGGCCGATCCGGCCCTCGGCGCGGGCGAGTCCGCGCAGGGCACGGGCGGTGGTCGGCGGGTCGTCCAGTCGGCGCGCCAGGTCGAGTGCGGTGCGGTGGGCGGCCAGCCCGTCGTGCCAGTGGCCCCGGCGGTCGAAGAACGGCTCCAGTGACCAGACGAGCCCACATGCCGTCCGGTCGTGGCCGGCCGCGGCAGCTGCCGCGACTACGGCGAGCAGCACGGCGTATTCTGCGGTGAGCCAGGCCAGCGCGCTCCGGTCGTCGGAAACCGCCCCGGCGGCCGTGGCGCCCGGGGGGTCGGGTACGGGGTCCGCGGCGGGCGCCAGCAGCGCGCAGGCGGCATGCGCCGTGGCCGCGTAGTACTGGTACAGCCGGTGGGCGGCCTCCCCGCGCTCGGTGCCGGTGCTCCGGGTGCGGAGGAGTTCGGCCGCATGGGCGCGCAGCAGGTCGTGGAACGCGTAGCGGCCGGGGGCGTGCTCGGTGAGCAGATGGGCGCCGACGAGTTCGGCGAGCAGTACTCTGCTCCGCCGTACCGGAACCCCGGCGAGAACGGCCGCGGCGGGTGCGGTGAGGTCCGGTCCCGGGTGGAGTGCGAGGAGCCGGAAGAGGCGGGCGGAGTCGGCGCACAGGGCACCTGTGGACCAGGAGAAGACGGTACCGACGTCGACGGAGACGTCGGGCATGGCGAAGGCGTCGAGACTGCCGTGCGCTTCGCGCAGTTCGGTGGCGACGGTGGACAGCGGGAAGTGCGGGCGGGCCGCGGCCCGGGCGGCGAGGCAGGTCAGCGCGAGCGGCAGGCCCGCACAGCGGTGGATGATCTCGCTCACCGCGCGGGTTTCGGCGGTAACGCGTTCGACGCCGATGCGGTGGGCGAGCAGTTCCCGCGCCTCCTCGGCGTCGAAGGGGCGCAGGGTCAGCGTGTGGGCGCCGTGCGCGGCGACGAGACCGGACAGTTCGTTGCGGCTGGTGACGAGGGTGAGGCAGCCGGAGGTGCCGGGCAGCAGGGGGCGTACGTGCTCCGTGTCGCGGGCGTTGTCCACCAGGACGAGGACGCGCCGGCCGGCCAGGACACTGCGGTAGAGCCCTGCCTGGGCGTCCGGGCAGCGCGGGATGTGCTCGGGCGGTACGCCGAGCGCGTCCAGAAAGCCGCGGACGGCGTCCACCGACTGCACGGTCGCCCCGGAGGGGTCGTAGCCGCGCAGGTTCACGTAGAGCTGTCCGTCGGGGAAGCGGTCGGCCAGCCGGTGGGCCAGGTGAACGGCGAAGGTGCTCTTGCCGACGCCCGCCATGCCGCTGATCGCGGCGATCGCGACCGGGCCGGGGCCGTCGGGGAACAGGGCGAGCGCTCGGTCCAGCTCCGCCCGGCGTCCGGTGAACGCGGGCAGGTCGTGCGGGAGTTGGGCGGGGGTCGGCAGCGTCTGCGTATACGGGCGGGACGGGGCAGCGGCGGGAGCGGCGGGAGCGGCGTCGACGAGCACGGTGCGGTGCGCGTCGAGGAGTTCGGGTCCGGGGTCGATCCCCAGTTCGGCGGCGAGCCGCTCGCGGACCGTTTCGTACGTGCTCAGTGCCTCCGCGCGCCGGCCGGTGGCGGCCAGCGCGAGCATCAGCCGGCCCTGGACCGGCTCGTCCAGCGGGTGATCCACCGCGGTCCTGCGCAGGTCCGGCAGGACGGCGGCGGGCCGGCCGGCCGCGATCGCCGTGTCCGCGGCTTCGCGTACGGCCACGAGGCGCTCGTGCTCCAGGGCGGCCAGCGGCAGAAGCGCCCGGGTCTCGGGCGCGAGTCCCGCGGCGACCGGTCCGCGCCACAGGCCCAGGGCCTCGGTGAAGAGGTCCAGCGCCCGCACGGGTGCGTCCTGGGCGGCGGCCTGCCGGGCCTCCTCGTGCAGCTGCCGGAACGCCAGCAGGTCCAGCGAGTCCGCGTCCGTGACCAGACGGTAGCCGCCGGGGGCCCGGACCAGCCGGCGTCCGGCGGCACGGACCGGGAGGCCGGGCTCCAGCAGTCGGCGCAGCGAGCCGACGTGGCGGCGGATCACGTTGACGGCGCTGTGGGGCGGCCGGGTCCCCCAGAGGGCGGCGACGAGGTCGCTCAACGGGACGGGCTGCCCGGCCCGGATCAGCAGCAGTGCCAGTAATGCCCGCTCCTGGGGGCGTCCGAGGTCGAGCTCGGTTTCCGCCCGCCAGGCCCGGACCGGCCCGAGTACCGTAAACCTCACCGGTTCCACCCGTTCGGACTCCTCTCGAAACGCTGCCGTCACGGCGCTCGACCGTGTGTCGGTCCTGCGGCGGCTCAGTATTGCCCAACGTGACGGTCGGGACGGGCGCTCGCGGGAGGAGCCCTCCCGTGCGCCTGCCGCGGGGCACTCCCCACTCCGGAGCGGTCCGGGCGGCCGTCCTGGCTTTCATCTCCCGGGGTGTCCGCGGACCGTGTCGCGGAAGGCGATCGGGGTCTGGCCGGTGCGCTGGTTGAAGTACTTGCTGAAGTGGGTCGCGCTGGAGAAGCCCAGGTGATCGGCGATGCGGGCGGCGGTCCGGTCGCTGTGAGCCAGCAGGCGCTTGGCTTCGAGTACGACACGGCGGTCGATGAACTCCTTGGCGCCGAGGCCGGCGGCGGCGAGGGTGGCACGGGAGAGGGTGCGCGGCGAGTAGCCGAGCGCGTCGGCGTAGTCCTCGACGCGGCGGGTGCGGCTGAAGTCCTTCTCCACGGCGTCCCGGAACCGCAGATACGTGGCGTCGGGTGCGGGGGCGGGACTGCCGGCGGGCATGGTGAGGTGGGCCAGCCGCAGGACGAGGACGGCCAGCAGATGGCGCAGGACCGCGGTGTGCGCCTCCAGGGGAAGTCGTCCGAGGGCGAGGAACTCGGCGGCGAGGTGGTCGGTGGCCAGCTCCAGGGCCGCGGCATCGCCGGGAAGGGGGCGCCGCAGGACCGGGGCGTGCGGATCCTCCAGTCGGGCGCCGTCGGTGGTGGCCGGGTCGAGGAAGTCCCGGCGGAACAGGATCAGGGTGCCTTCGGCTTCGGAGAGGTCGCCCCACTGCTGGACCTGACCGGGGCGTACCCAGAGCCAGGTGCCGGGGTCGAGTGCGCAGGCGGCGAAGTCGACCGTGTGCCTCAGGGTTCCCCCGGTGAGCGTGATCAGATGATGGAAGTCCGGGCGCCGGGGAGCCCCGAGCCGCTCGGCGGGTACGCGCCGCCGCAGGTCCGCCAGGCGCAGCACTTCGACACCTGCGGGGCTTCCGGCTGGTGCGGCGAAGTTGATCTCCGAGATGCCACGAGGCGCATCGTGTCGCTTTTTGACCATCGTAAGTCGGCAGCGTATCCGATTCACCCTGCTCATGTCGGCTAACTTGCAAAGAGCAGCCCAATCAGCAGCAAGGCACTGTCGGAAAGAGACAAGAAAAGCCGCACCTGCGCATCACCTTCCGGGCCCGACGCCGCTGCCGCACTCTCCCATTGGCGCCGACCGCCCAGCCTTCCGTCCACGACCTGACCTCCCCAGGAGACGACCCGTCATGAGCAACGCCAGGAACACCGTCCTGTCCGCCGCCGTCGAACTGTTCGGCCGGAAGGACCCGAGTGCGGTGGACCGCTGGGTCGCCGCCGACTACCGCCAGCACAGCTCGCTGGCCGCCGACGGCCCCGAGGCCCTGCGAGAGCTGGTCGCCGGACTGCCGGAGGGCTTCCGGTACGAGGGCGCCCGGGTGATCGCCGACGGCGACCTGGTGGCCCTGCACGGCACGTACCACGGCTTCGGCCCAGACCCGCTGGTCACCTTCGACATCTTCCGCGTCGACGCCGACGGCCGGCTCGCCGAGCACTGGGACGCGCTGACCCCCGTGGTCGAGGACACCGCTTCCGGCCGCTCGCAGACGGACGGTCCCGCCGAGGTCACCGCGCCGGAGACGACCGAGGCCAACCGCGCGCTGGTCGCCGAGTTCGCGCGGAAGGTCCTGGTCGGGGCCGACTACTCGGTGCTCACCGACTACATCTCGACCGAGACCTACCACCAGCACAACCCGGAGGCCGCCGACGGCCTGGCCGGTTTCGGAGCGGCTGCCGCGACCTGGGCCGGGCAGGGCAGGAACCTCCTCTACAAGACCGTCCACAAGGTCATCGCCGAGGGCGAGTTCGTCCTGGTCCAGTCCGAGGGCGAGTTCGGTGTTCCGGTGGCGTACTACGACCTCTTCCGGGTGGCCGACGGCAGGATCGTCGAGCACTGGGACGTCATCGCTCCGATCCCGGCCGCGCTCCCCCACACCAACGGCCTGTTCTGATCTCCGCGACGCGGCGGGCCGGCTCGACGGCGCCACCGCCCGGGCCTTCGACGCTGGTGATGTTCCGGCTGATCCCGGGCGGCCCCGCGTCGTCGTCAGGGTCGGTGTGCACGACGGGAAGACGCGGCCGGGGCCGAGGGCACGGCGTGTACCGGCCCGGTCAGCTGAAGTCGATCCCCGTATTCGCGCTGCTGCCGGGCCCCTCCGCGGTGGCGTCGCCGGTTCGGTCCACCCGGGTGGGCGCATCCCGGGCTTCCTGCCGGCGCCGCAACCCGGTTGATGCCCTGCCTCCGCCGGTCGCCCTTGCATTCCCCGTGCCGGTCACCACAGAATCCGGCAGCGGGGCAGGCCTTGAGGCCTGCAGAAAGGCCCAGAGCAGGGCGGCAACACCCGCGGCGCCCTGGACGGAGGCGGCCACCAGCTGCCCCGTGTTGGGACTGCCCAGGAGCCAGAAAAGCGGCGTCGATGCCATCAGCATGATCGCCACTGCCACGACCGTGATCCTCCTGCGCCGCGACATGCTCCCTCGTCCCCTCCCGGCAACCGGCAAATGCCTGCCAGAAGCATCGAATGAACTTCACCGCTGTGCAAGGACACCTTCCGGACACCGTTTCGGCCCGCTCAGGACCGGTGTCCGGGGCCGGCCCTCACCCGGAGTTCGATCCGAACTCCTGAAGCTCTCGCTGCACCTCCGCGGCCGCCGGATCTCCGGCGGTCTGCAGCAGAGCCAAGGCGCTTGCCATCGTGGCGTGTGCGTCGGCCGTGCGCCCCAGATCGCGGAGGCAGCGCGCACGAGAACGCAGTGCGACGACCTGGCCGTGCAGGTAGCCGGAGTCTCCGTGTGCGTCGGCCGACTCGCCGAAGGCCGCCTGCGCGGACTGCGGATCGCCCCGGAGCAGCGCGACCCCGGCCAGGCCGCCGAGGGCGAACCCCATGGTCTGCCGGTCGGCCGAGGCCCGTAACGCCAGGCTCTCCCGGTAGTTCTGCTCAGCGGCCTCCAGGTTGCCCTGCGCCGCGTGCAGGTCTCCCAGCAGGTACAGCGAGATGGCGATCTCACGCTGCTTTCCCAGCGAGCGGCGAATCCGCAGGGCGTCCTCCATCACCTGGGCCGCCTCCGCCAGCCGGCCCTGGGCAATCAGTGCATCGCCCAGGTTGTTCAGGCTCTTTCCCTCACCCTCGGCATCCCCCAGTGCACGCCATAGCGCCGCCGCCTCCCGGCCCTTCGCGGCGGCCTCGTCGGTCAGGCCCAGTTCGTGCAGCGCGCCCCCGAGGCTCATCAGACTCCAGGCCTCACCCCAGCGGTCCCCGGCCCGGCAAGCGGCCGCCAGCCCGATCTCGCAGACCTCATGGCGGTCCGCCTGGTAGGAGCCCAGGACAAGGGGGGTGATCAGTGCCATGGCGATACGCCAGCACAGGCCGTCCTCGCCGTACGCCGCGGCTGCCCGGACCATCGCCACGGAGTTCAGCCTCTCCGAGTCGCACCAGGCGAGGGCCTCTTCGTACGAGGTGAACGCCTCACCGGCTTCCTCGGCCGGCAGCACATGACGGCGCCCTGGAGCGAGCAGGCGGTCAGCCGCGTCGATTCGGGAGAGATACCGCGTCATCAGCCGACGTCGCGCCTGTACGACCTCCGCACCGGTCTCGTCCTCCTGAGCGCGCTCCGATGCGAACGCCCGCAGCAGGCCGTGAAACCGGAAGCGCGACCGGTCCAATGGCTCCAGCAGGCTGAGCTCGACCAGCCGGTCCATACGGCGTACGGCCTCGGACTGCTCGACGGCCACCAGGGCGGCGGCGTCGGCCGCGCTGAAGTCGGCGCCGGGATGGAGTCCGAGCAGCCGAAACGTCCGAGCCAGGTCGTGGGGAAGGTCGGCATAGGACCAGGAAAGCACCAACCGCAGCTCCGTAGATGAATCGCCGTCGAGCGGCGAGAACGTGTCCAAAGCGGCACGAGCGTCCTGCAGCTCTTCGATGATCTGCGCGGCGCAGTCACCGAACGAGCCGGGATGGCTCTTCAGCCGTTCGAGAATAATCCGCAGTGTCAGAGGAAGGTAACCGCATGTGCGGGCGATGCTGTCCGCCAGCAGCAGGTCCGCCTGCGGCAGGCCTTCCCGGTCGCCGATGAGCATCTGGATCGCCATGTGGCGGTCGAAGGGTTCCAGGCCGATCCGCAGCGCCCCGAGCTGGACGGCGAGTCCGGTGAGCCTGCTCCTGCTGGTGATCACGGTGAGCGAAGCGCAAGCCGCGGGGATCAGCGGCCGGATCTGGCGAGCATCCAGGGCATTGTCGAGGAACAGCAGGAAAGACCGGCCGTGGGTGACCGACCGGAAGAGAGCGGCACGGCCGTCCTCGTCGCCGGGGATCCTCTCGGCGGGGACGTCCAGCGCACGCAGAAACTGTTCGAGCACATGGCTCGCCGTCGCGGTGGGCCCGTCCGAGAAGCCTCGCAGGTCGGCATAGAGCTGACCGTCGGGAAAGCGGCCGGCGATCGAGTGGAGCCAGTGAACGGCGAGCGAAGTCTTGCCCACGCCGCCCATGCCGCTCATGATCACGACTACGGGCTCGCCGTCCGGCAGACACCGCTCCGCCTCTGCGTTCAGACGGCTCAGAGCGTCCGCCCGGCCGCGGAAGCCGGCAATCCGCGGCGGCAGCTGATGCGGTGTCGGCGGAGGACCCGCGTCGGCCGCTTTGATCGTGAACTGGTTGACGACTTCGGCCTGTACGACGTTGTGCGCAGTACCCGAGAAGGCGGTGTCGATGTGCAGGTGTCCGGTGTTGGCTATGCTGCCGGCGGTTGCGTCCGCGTTCCCCGTACGGCTGACCGGTCCGACGGCGGCAGGTCCGGGCACGGCCGGACCATCCCGATGACCGGTCCCGTCCGCGGCACGGGGGCGACGCTTCCACCAGAGCATGGCAGCACGAGCTCCCTTGTTCGCAATCCTGCCCGGACGCCGGATCAGTCGTGGTAGATGCCGGTGCCGGCCGTAGCGGCGCCGGCGGCCTCTCCCCTGCCGGTGTCACCTCCGCATCCCGCCGGACCCGGGGCAGCCGGACGAACGGCGTGGAGACGATCCCCCCGCCGTTGCGACCACGACGATCGCGGACTCCCGGCCTCGCCGCACATCAACGTCTCCTTCGCCAGGGCATACCCGACTCGGTGCACGGCCAACACTACGGCCCGGCAGCCGATTTGCGGCACTGCCGGGAAGCGGCGGCCGCCCGGGGACAAGGAGGAGGTCATCCCCTTCGCCGGGGCCCGTCCCGGACCCGGCGCTACCTCCACCCGGACATGGCCCGGATCACCGGCGCCGGAGTTCTGTTCTCGCGGACCGTCAGGGCTCAGGTGTCTCCGAGGCGCGTTCTCCGGAGTCGGGGCCGGGTCGCTGCAGGCCGTCGGCCCTGGCCGCCTGCTCGGCGGCATGTCGGGTCTTCGCCTCGTCCAGCGCGTCGCCCATGCGGCTGTACAGCGCCTCCCTGCGCCTGACCGCGAGGGCTCGTGCGGCGTCGAGACGTTCAAGACTGCCTTGAAAGTGCGGGGCGACCTGCTGCGCGAACAGTTCGAAGTGCTGACGGGTGGCGTCTGCCCTCGCCCATTCGTGCGCCATCATGAGGTAGCAGCCGAAGCCGTGGGACTGCTCTTGCAGCAGACGGATGTGCCGGATCGCGTCGTCCGGTGTGCCGATGACGCCAACGCCGGATTCGTTGATCCAGTCGATGCGTTCCTTCAGCGTCGAGCCGCCGGGCTCGAAGTGCGGTACCGCAGCTTCGTACTGCAGATAGCGGCACCAGTCGTCGAGTCCGTACGCGACGTCCTTGTAGGCCTGTTCTTTCGTTTCGGCGATGTGCATCGGTCCGACGAGTCGCCATGCGGCACGTTCAATAGTGGTGCCGAACTGATCGGATCGTTCTTCCATCACGCTCCAGTGCGCGGCGAGCATGTCCAGGTCGCCGACCATGGTCGCGCCGATGGACAGCAGCGCCAACCCGTGCTTGCCTGCGATCCGTGGGCCGGACGGCGAGGCGATCGCCGCGATGCCGACTTCGAAGCAGGGCGTGGTGTACGGGCGTAACTGACATCTGGCTTCGACGAGGTTGTAGCGGGCGGTCTTCTTGGTAACGGGTTCATCCTGGGTGAGCAACTGGATGAGGACGTCGGTGTCCTCTTCCAGCGCGGACCTCTGTGAGACCGGGTCGATGCCGATCATCGTCGCGTCCGTCGGGAGGGCGCCGGGGCCGAGGCCGAGCATGAATCGGCCCCGGGTGAGGTGATCGAGCAGGATCGCACGGTCCGCCACCCACAGTGGGTTGTGATACGGCAGAGAGAGCACGCCGGTCCCCAGCTTGATGTGTTTGGTCTGGGCTGCGACGTGCGCAATGAAGATCTCCGGGCTGGCGATCAACTCCGATCCGCCGGAGTGGTGTTCGCCGATCCAGGCTTCGTCGTAGCCGAGCTCGTCGAGTTGCTGAAGGGTGACCACGTCCCGTGCGAAAGCAGTGCGGGGGTTCTGTCCCCGCGCAGTGTGAAACGGTGCCATGAAGACTCCGAAACGCATCTCATGTCCTTCCGTCAGATCGGATACAGGCCGGGCGACCCACCGCTGAAGGGCACCCTCGCGTGGTGCCCAGTCTCCGGGCCGTTCCGGTCGAGGCCTCCGCATTCGCCGACAGCCTGCCCGCCCGGCGCGATGCCGGCACCTCCACCGAATCCGCCTCCGGCGCCCGAGGAATCCCGTCGGTACGCTCGCCCTGATCCCGGTCGTACGGGAGAACGGGCGCGACGGGCGACGGGATTCCCTGCACGGCACGCCCCCCGCCCCGCCCCGGTGACGGGGCGGGGCGAGGGGGTTTCAGATGGTGGTCGGGAGTGGTGGGGGTCAGGGGATGGTGATGAAGCGGGCGGTGCTGGGGACTCCTTGGGCGTTGAGGGCGAAGAGCATGTAGGTGCCGGGGAGGACCACACCTCTGTCGGCCGGGATGGAGACCGTATAGGTGTTGGTGCCCGCGGAGGTGGAGGTCAGGGGGACGCGTCGCTGGTCGTTGTCGGTGGAGTGGGTCGCGGCCGCCGCCCGCATCAGCACGAAGGAGGCCACCGGCCCGCCGGTGGTGACCGTGAGCGAGGTGCCCGCGGGGGCCTGGGACGGTACGCCGCCGGTGATGGCGGGACGCGGTTTGGGTGAGCCGTCCGCGTTGAGCAGGTACGGCGGGGTGAACACGGCTCCGTCGGCGTGGTTGGTGGCGCAGTCGCCGCAGAGGCCGCCGCCGCCGGAGAAGATCCGGCCGTCGGGCAGCAGGTTCGCCACGCTGTGGTAGTTCCGCGGGATGGCCATGGTGGCGAGCGGGGTGAAGTTGCCGGTCGCCGGGTCCCACAGTTCGGGGGTCAGCACGGAGGTGGCGTCGCTGAACGGTACGGGGAACGACTGGCCGCCGAAGACGGCGACCTTCCCGTCGGGCATGACGACGCTGTTGGCGAAGGCGCGGGCCTGGTCCATATCGCCCGTACGCGCGGCCTGGACCTGGCTGCCGTTGACGCTCACGGTGTACGCGCGCCGGGTGGCGGGCACGTTGTCGTACGCGGTCGAGCCGCCCAGGGTGAGCAGTTTGTTGATGTCGTACGCGACGGCGTTGCCGGTCATGGCGTCCTGGCTGTCGGCGCGGGTGCCGGCCGGGGTGACGCTGCCGTTCCCGGTGGTGGTGATCCAGTTCATCTGCTTACTCGGGCCGAGTTGGAGCACCTTGCCGCCCGAAGTGGCGTACAGCCACATGTGGTTGTCGGCGCGGTAGGGGCCGGCCGGGTCGGCGGTCATGGCCGTGGTGGCCGGGACGCCGGGGAGCTTGCGCCAGGTGGAGGTGTTCGGGGACCAGACCTCGCCGGCCTTGTCACCGGGGGCTCCGCTCCAGGACCCGCCGAGGACGAACGCCTCGCCGGTGGAGAGCAGGGTCATCGACTGATAGCCGCGGGCGATGTTCATATTGCTGGTCGTGGACCAGGTGTCGGTGGCCGGGTTGTAGATGCTGGCCTTCTCCGCGTTGCTGCCGCCGGTGACCAGGACCCGGCCGTCGGCGAGCATCGCGATCCCCGGGCAGAACATGTCGTGGCCGGTGTTGTCGATGCGGCGCTGGGTGACCTTGCCCGTCTTCAGGTCGAGGATCGCGGTCTGGGTGTAGCCGTTGCTGCCGCCGAAGCGGTCGACCGCGTACGCCGACCAGGCCAAGAGCTTGTCGCCGGGCAGGACGGCGGTGGCTACTGGTACGAGGGGGAATCCGGTGACCCGGTCCCAGGCGCCGTGGGTGGCCGGATTGGCCGGTCCGCTCAGGCGTATCTCGGCGGCCGTGGTCCAGGGCCCGCGGTTGCCGGCCTCGCCGGTCACGGTCAAGCGTACATAGCGGGCGGTCGCGGCTTGGGTGAAGGTGGCGGTCTTGACGGTGTCGTCGTCGCGCCAGGTACCCGCCGCGACCGGGGTGCCGAAGGTGGTCCCGTTGGTGCTGGTGGTAACGGTGTACGCGCCCGCGCGCCCGTTGGGGCCGTCGTTGCGGGGCTGGTAGACGAGGGCGGAGACGGCCGTCGTGCGGTTCATGTCGATGGTGATGCTGTGCGGCAGCGGGGCCGGGGTGCCGGCATACCTGCTGTGCCAGATGGTGGCCGCGCTGCCGTCGAGGACGTTGGCCGCGCGGCCGTTCTCGGCGACGGTCTCCTCATCGCTCGCCGTGGCCGTCCATCCGGTGCGGGGCAGGTCGACGGTGGCGGCCGGGGTTCCCGGGTCGCCGAGCAGGTTGAGCTCGGCGGCGGTGGTCCACGGGCCGCGGTTGCCGGCCTCGGTGGCAGCGGTGAGGCGGACGAACCGGGCGCCGGTCGGGGCGAATCCGAGGGTCTTGGCGGTGGCGTCGTCCGCGAGGGTGCCGGTGGCGACGGGACTGCCCCAGTTCTGCCCGTCCGTGCTCATGCTGATGCTGTACTCGCCGACGCGCCCGTTGGGGCCGTCGTTGCGGGGCAGGTAGACGAGGCCGGAGACGACCGCCGTGCGGTTCATGTCGATGGTGATGCTGTGCGGCAGCGGGGCCGGGGTGCCGGCATACCTGCTGTGCCAGATGGTGGCCGCGCTGCCGTCGAGGACGTTGGCCGCGCGGCCGTTCTCGGCGGCGGTCTCCTCATCGCTCGCCGTGACGGTCCATCCGGTCCGGTCGAGTAGCGGAGCCGCGGGCTCCATGGCGTTCGCCGGGGCCACGGCGTGGTGCGGCGAAGCCTTCGCCGCCTGCTGGCCGGCTGGTGCGGACGCCGGCCGGTGCGCCGCCCCGTGGGGGCCGCCGTCCGGCCCGGCATTCGCCACGCCGAGCCATGGTGTGGCCCCGACGAGCAACGAGCCGAGGGCAAAGGCGATGAGCAGAGGGGAACGGCGTAACGCTCGGGGGAGAGCGGAGATACGTCTGGGCTGCAATCGGACCTCCTGGGCAGACCGCGGAAGCGGAAAGAGAACGGTGAAGCGCCGAGATCGGCTGTGAACCCGCCGTGAACCCCTTGAACATAAGATCGTCACACATTAATTCGGGCGCAGAACAGGCGAGTTGGCGCAAAACCTCCGCCCTTGTACGCGAAGCCGACCCCTCCGCCGGATGAAGCCCGCACCACCCGTGCCGCCCGGACGGCGAACGCCCCTGCTCGCCTCGTTCACCGGCGGCGAGCACTCCCCGGCAGCCCGTTCGCGGTGTCGTCCGGATCCGAGCGAGAGTCGAAGCAGATCACCGGGTCCATCGCGGGTCCGCGCCGGGCGGGGTCGGCCCGACGGTTCAGCCGCCCGGAGCAGTCGCCTCCGGTGCCGCGTCGTTCATGTCCGGCGTCCGCCCCTCCCCGGAAGGCGTCGCCGGACCGCCCGGTCCCCAACCGGTTCCCGGGAACAGCGGAAAGGCGGTACCGGATTACTCCGATACCGCCTGCGACCTGCTTCAAGAGCTGGTCGGGACGACAGGATTCGAACCTGCGACCCCTTGACCCCCAGGAGTGAGGGTCAGAGTACAAGCGCGCCCGCAGTCTCCGCTCCCGGTATCACGGGCACTGGCGCCGGGGCGGATCGCCTGGTTGACGCGACACGCCAGGTGTCCGGCTCGCCGGCGGGCTCAGTCATCCGAAACAGACGGACAGAGGCGTTCGCCGGCTACACCCAGGTGTAGTTCGCGTCGGTGACGGCGTCCAGGGCCGCGTTGGTGACGGCGGCGTGCGGGTCGGCGAGGGCTGCGAGGGCGGGGCCGATCGGCGGGAAGATCGGCAGCTCGGCGGTCTTGCGGTAGTCGATCCACTCGATGACGCCGACTTCAAGGCTGCCGTCGGAGAGCTCGTCGAGTTCCTGTTCGGCGAGGGTCTCGCGGAGGTCGGGGCTGATGTGGAAGCGGTAGATCAGGTGGAGCTTGCGCGGCGGCGGGGTCGGGCCCGGGCGGGTCACCCGTTGGTCGACTACCCACATCAGGTCCCCGCCCTCGGCCGCAGCCGTGTCCAGGCCGAGTTCTTCGGCGAGCTCGCGGGCGAGAGCTTGGTCGAGGTCTTCGCCGTGTTCGACATTGCCGCCGGGTGGGGTGTAGTGGATGGAGTCGGCGCGGTCGCGGCGGATGAGGGCGACGTCGTCGCCGCAGAACACCAGCGCCCCGGTCCGGATCTTGATCCGGGAGAACGGGGCGGGTGTGGCAGGGGTGTTCGTCATGGCCGCCAGTATCGCGGCGGGCTGCGGGTGCCGGGCGGGCCTTGCCCCGAACTCACCCGCCCGGAACCGGACACGGTGTCCACTTGCGGGCGGTCAGGCGGCGGGTAGCCCCGGCAGGGCGAACACCTTGCGGCCCTCCTTCATGCCGGTGTGTTGGATCCAGCCGTCCGGCAGGTTCAGCACGTGGCGGCGCAGTCGGCAGCCGGTCGCGCGCATCACCGGTGAGATTTGGCAGGGGTCGAGTTCCTGCACCAGCAGGATCGGCGTGTTCGTGGCCGGTTCCTCTTCCCCGCGAGGGCGATCGGGAGCCGACCGGTGGGGGTGAGGGGAAGCGGGGTGATCCGCCAGATCGGGCCGCTGACGGTGAAGAGGCCGGCCTGGCCGAAGCCGCGTTCCTCGCGCGGGTTCATCGGCTCGCCGTTGGTGGCGGTGTCGGCGAAGCCGTGGAGCGGCTCTGCACGAGCTGTCGGTGGCCTCTGCCCACAGACAGCCCCATCCGCCCGCTTGGCTCCGCTGTGAGCGAGAAGGACTCGCTCGCCATCTGACTCGATCGGGAGTCCAAGGACGAGGAGGACCTCGAGGCCGAGCGTGGGCGGTCATGGACCGCCCCGCGATGCGGAGGGTGCGGTGGCGGCGGGACGATCCGCGACCACGTCGACGCACTCGCCGCCCGGGCCGCTGCCTCAGGACACGGTGGGATCCGGGTGGCAGCAATCGCCGCCGGGCATCTGCGCGAGGTCGAGGACGGCACCGCCCTGGACAGCGGCGGTGTGGCAGAGTACTGGACCCTCGACCAGGACGAGCGGTCCCTGGCAACCGTCGCCGCCGTCTGCGGACATCACGGGTGGGGCTTCATCTGCGTGCATACGCAAAGCGGCAAGGAAAATCACTCGACTAACCGGGAACAATTGCCCCGAAATCCATTCGGCTTGGTGATCGGTGAACAACTGTCGGCAGACGCAAAAGAAGTGCTTCCGGTTCGCACCCGGGCGGTCCGGCAGCACAGGGTTCAGGCAGCCGATACCGGACCGTTGCAACGCGGGTAAGCGGACCGACCCTTGATGAAACCGCCGAAAGATGGCCTTCAGTTGCGGGTACCGGCACGAAGGGGGCTGCGCGCTCGACGGAATCCGGCGTCCCAGCCGCAGACCGGCAGACGGAATGCGTATGCGGGATAACCGGTGGCCCAAAGGTGGGGGTACCACTATCGCCGCGGACGATCGCATGCCGCTAGCTTCATATCGACCACCACCGTCCAAGCCTTGGAGACATCGATATGACGATGCGCCTGCGTTCACTCTCGGCCGTACTGGTGGGTGGATTGGCCGCAGCCGGGCTCAGCGCGTGCGGGCCCGGAGAAACCTTCGAGGACGACGCGTCGTTGCAGGAACAGGTTGTGTCGGTACAGCTGGACACGGGTACCGGCAGCGTCACACTCCGCGGCCGGGAAGACCTCGCCAAGATCTCCATCCACCGCAAGATCACCTACCATGGGGATAAACCGGACGGAGCTACACACCGGTTCAACGACGGACAGTTAACACTCCGGGGCTGCGGTGACGACTGCAAGGTGGACTACACGGTGGAGGTTCCCGCCGGCGTCACGGTCGAGGGAGAGACGTCGCGGGGGGACGTCAAACTGTCCCTGGTCGGCACAGTGGATCTGAGGACCGGCTCAGGCGATATCACCCTGGACGAGGTCGCAGGAAAGGTGAAAGCTCGGGCCTCCAACGGAAACATCAAGGGGAAGAATCTGCAGGGCAGCCGCATCGACGCAGAGACTTCGAATGGCGACATCGCCCTGACCCCCGGAAAGGCGCAGGACATCCGCGCCAAGACCTCCAACGGGGAGCTGACGGTCCACCTGCCTGACAGCAGTTACCGAATCTCGGTGAAGACCGGCAAGGGGGAAGAGAACCTCGATGTCGAGAGTGACCCCTCCGGCCGACACCACATCGACCTGACAAGCGGCAATGGGGATGTTTCAGTCAAGCGCGCTTGAGCGTTGCCCGCGGCTCACGAGCGGGAGGTCCCGCTCGTGAGCCGGGGCAGTTCCGGTGGAAGCCGGGCAGTGAGAAGCGGCCGCGGGTGTCAGCTCGCGGATCCTGCCAGGTCGTGGGCGCCGAAGACCGGCATATACCGCGGCAGGGCGTTCCAGATCTGCGAGGTGAAGAAGTGGCCGCCCGGCAGTGCAGCCATCGACCAGGGACCGCTGGTCAGTTCGGACCACCCCTCGTGCAGCGGGCTCGCCTCGGCTTCACCGACCAGCAGGTGGATGCCGGCTCGCAGCTGCTCCCCGGGCTCGTATCGGTAGGAGGAGTACGCGGTGAGATCCATCCGGAGCAGGTCGACCGCCATGGCGCGCAGATCCGGATCGGCCAGTACCGCTTGCGGTGCGCCGCCGATGGCCTCCAGCCAGGTGGACAGCTCCGCGTCCGGCGCTCCCGCGAGCGCGGCCGTCCGGGTCCCGGCCCAGTACTGGGGGGCGATGTGTCCGGACAGCACCAAGGCCTCCGGACCGTCGGCGCCCTGAGCCTGGAGAACCCTGGCCACTTCGTAGGCGACCAGGGCGCCCATGCTGTGGCCGTAGAGAACGTACGGTCCTCGCACCTCGTTCTGCACGGCGTCCGCGGCGTCCGCGACCAGGCCCTCCCAGCCGCCGGTGATCTCTTCCTCATATCGAAGCTCACGCCCCGGATAGCACAGAGCCCGCAGTTCGGTGTCGACCGGCAACTGTCTGGCCCAGGGCCGGAATCCCACGGTGCCACTGCCGGCGAAGCCGAGGCAGACAAGACGCCTTGACGCCCAGGGCCGGGGATGCGGGCGGGTAATCCGCTTCATGACCGCGCCCCTCCCGCCGCTTCCGCCCGGAGAACGTCGCGCAGCGCCTCAAGGGCCGTGGTGAGATCGGCCCGGGTCACCGACAGCGGTGGCCGCCAGCGCAGTTCACGCTCGCCGGATCCGAGGAAGATGACCCCGTGCTTGGTCAGAGCCCGTGCCACGACCCGGTTTCGCACATCCCGGGACGGCAGCGTGATCGCGCACATCAGGCCACGGCCCCGTGGGTCGCTGACCAGCTCGGGCAGGTCCGCGGCGAGTTCACGCAGCCCTCCTAGCAGGAATGCCCCGGTTGTGCGGACGGCGGCGAACAGATTGTCCCGTTCGACGATTTCCAGGATCCGGGTGGCCCTGACCATATCGGTCAGATTTCCTCCCCAGGTGGAGCTGAGGCGGCTGGAGGCACGGAACGCGTTACTCTCCACCTCGCGAACCCTGCGGCCGCCGAGCACCCCGCAGACCTGGGTCTTCTTGCCGAAGGCAATCAGATCGGGGGACAGTCCCAGCGTGTCGGATGCCCAGCGATCCCCCGTGATCCCGAATCCGGACTGCACCTCGTCCGCCACGAAGAGGGCGTCGTGAGAGCGGCACAGCTCGGCCATGGCATTCAGGAACTGCGGTCGCAGATGACGATCACCTCCCTCACCCTGAATGGGTTCGAAGACAAAGCAGGCAATCTCGTCGGCGTAGCGCCGGAAGGCGGCCTTCGCCGCGGTGAGTGCCTGCCGCTCCCCGGCCAGCAGGCCCGGCTCGTCCCACCGGCCCATGTCGTTGACGGCTGGGCTGGGAATCCGCGGCCAGTCGAACGCCGGGAAATCCCTCGTCTTCGACGGATCGGTGTTCGTCAGTGACATCGTGTAGCCGCTACGGCCATGGAAGGCATGCTCCAGGTGCAGGGCACGGGAGCCTCGCATCGCGATCCCACGGGCCGCATTGTGCTGAGTCTTCCAGTCGAAGGCGACCTTGAGTGCGTTCTCGACAGCTGCAGCTCCCCCGTCGATATAGAAGACGTACGGCATGTCGTCCGAGCCGAGAACGCTCAGAAAAGTGGTGCTGAAACGTATCTGCTCGCTGGTACCGAAATCGGGGTTGGCCGGCTTCATCCGGGCGGTGGCGAGCAGCGCTTCGTCGAACTCCGCGTCGCCGTGCAGGCCGGGGTGGTTGTGACCCAGCGGTGCCGATGCATAGAACATGGACATGTCGAGGTATCGGGAGCCATCCCGTTCGTCCACGAGCCAGCAGCCGGTGCTGGCACGAACATCGACCAGGATGTCGTTGAAGTCACCTGTGACATGGGTACGGAGGTAGTCGAGCCCAGTGCCATTCATGGGGGTTCCTCTCTGTACGTCCGTGCTGGGCGAGTGCCGGGTCGTCATGTCTGTCGCGCCTGGCGCTCGCGGACACTGCGCGGTCGGATATCGCTCCAGATCCGGTCGATATGAGCGAGGCACTCCTCACGGGTGCCCCGGGTACCCTTCCGGTGCCAGCCGATGGGGAGGTCTCGTTCGGCCTCCCAGATCGAGTACTGCTCCTCGTCGTTGCAGACGACGTCGTACAGCGTGGCTTCGGACACGGCGGTGCTCCTCAATAGGGTTACGGATTCGGTAGTTGGATTTCATGGTGCTGCGGCCGGGTCATACGACCCCGGACGCGGCCGGTGCAATCGCATCGGCTCCGGTCTCGACCGACCGCCCCCGTTCGAGCTTGATAACCTGGTCGGCGATGCCGAAATACCGGTCGTCGTGGGTGACGGCGACCACGGTTCTGCCTTGATCACGCAGAATCGGCAGAACCTCGGTGTAAAAGAAGTCCCGGAACTCCGGGTCCTGGTCGGCGGCCCACTCGTCGAACAGCAGCACAGGCCGGTCAGAGAGCAGAGCGCAGACAAGAGCGAGGCGTTTGCGCTGCCCGGTGGAGAGGGAGATGGTCGAAAAATCTCCGTCCTGCACGGACACCTTGCCGTCCATGCCGACGTGCGCCAGCAGTCGGTTGGCCTCCTCGTCGCCGTCCGGACGATGCGGCAGGGTGCGGAAGAGATGGACGTCGGCGAACACCCCCGCGACACTCTGCCGAAGTGCTTCCACCGCGGCGCCGGAGACCGGCTCACCGTTGAGACTGATCTCTCCGCCGCTGGGCGGATACAGGCCGCAGACGATCTTCGCCAGGGTGGTTTTGCCGCTGCCGTTTCCACCGACCAGGAAGGTGATGGTGCCGGGCGCGAAGTCGGCGTCGACCGGACCGACCGCGAAACCCGCACCGCCCTCGGCTCCGTCGTACCGGAACGTGACGGCCCGCAGCCGGAGCAGCGCCCGCGCAGGTTCCGCGGTAGGCCGCTTCGGTAGCGCCCGGAACCCGCGCTCGTCACCCAGGTCCAGGGAGTTGAGGGAGTTGAGGGCCGTGGTGGCTCTGCCCAGCGCCGGAATGAGATTGAGAATGGTCACCAGCGGGGTGTTGATGTAGAGGACAGCCAGGGTAAAACCGGTCAGGTCGTCGCCGTCGACTCCGAACTGCGGTCCGGCGAAGAGCACGACACCGATGCCGGCGAGAAACAGCAGCTGTCCCCAGGAGCCCGCAACGGTGTACAGGGCCACGCCCCGGGTGGTGTCCCGCACCAGCAGTGCGCCGGTTCCTTCCACTCCTTTCTCAAGAACCGCGGCGCGCCGCTCACGGTCGAGTTTCAGTTCCTTGATGCCGTGGGTGACGCTCTCCAGATGGGCGTGCATGGCGTCCTGATGCTCGCGGGCACGGCGTAAGTACACCCCGGCTCTGCGGACCGGGAGTTGGTAGAGCAGCAGGCCCAGTGCGAGTACGCCTCCCATGCCGAGCAGCACTTTCAGCGAGAGCAGTCCGATGTATACGAAGGCGCCGATGACGATCGCACAGTTCATCACCAGCAGCGGCACACTGCTGACGGCATTGGTGATCACTTGTACGTCGTCGGTGAGAGCGGACTGAAGTCGGGCCGTGCCAATCCGCTCGATCCGCTGTATTCCGGTGTCCAGGATCCGGCGACTCAGCTCCATGCGCAGTTCTTGGATGGTGCGCTGGGCAAGCCGGATCAGCAGGACGGAGGAGATCGCTCCGGCGAGTAGCACCGTTGACGCCGCAGCGACGAAGGACGCGATCAGCGCGGTGCCGGGGTCATCGAGGCGGTCGAGGACCTGGTGGAGAACGGCAATCAGGCCCACGGTGGCCGCACCGGACACCAAGCCCGCGAACAGCGCAGCGAACACCGCGGGGCGTGAGCGGGTCGCCAGGAGCGAGACGAAGTTCATCGCCGCTCCGTCTTTCCGGCCATGGTCTCGCCCTGCGTTTGTCTGATCACCTCGGCCAGACCCGCCACGGTGAAGTCAGCCAGTGCCTGCTGTACGCGCAGTCTCACGCCGAACTCACGCCGTATGCGCAGCAGCAGCCGGGTAGCGAGCAGGGAGTGTCCACCGGCGTCGTAGAAGTGGTCACGGATGCCCAGCCCCTCGAAACCGAGGAGCTCCTGCCAGAGCGTGAGCAGTGTCCGCTCCGTCTCGTCCCGCGGCGGCTGTGTGCTGTTTGCCGTGCTCAGGAAGTCGTCCGCGGTGGGAGGCGGCAGTCGTCGCTTGTCCAGCTTGCCGCTGGCGGTCTGCGGGATCTGCTCGACGGAGCAGATCGCGGCGGGCAGTGCGTAACGGGGCAGCCGTCCGGCCGCCCAGGTGCGCAACTCACCGCGGTCGAGCGCCTGCCCCTTGGACACCGCGTAGGCCACCAGACGGGGCAGGGCCCCGGCTGCGTCGTGCACCACGACGGTGCAGTCGGTAACGTCCGGGTGGCCGAGCAGTACGGATTCGACTTCGCCGAGTTCGATGCGGTGACCCCTGAGCTTGATCTGGTTGTCGAACCGGCCGAGGAACTCCAGCTGGCCGTCGGCCCGGTGACGGGCCCGGTCCCCGGTCCGGTACATTCGCGCCCCCGGGACCTCGGAGAACGGGTCCGGAAGAAAGCGCTCCGCAGTCAGTCCGGCGCGCCGCCAGTAGCCCTGGCCCACCTGGGCACCTCCGATGTACAGCTCGCCTGCCGCGCCGGGGGCGACGGGGCGCATCCGCTGGTCCAGGACCCGGATCGTGGAACCCGGCACCGGTCCTCCGATGGGGGCCCGCTGCCTGCGGGTGACCTCGGCGGTGAGCTCGGCGACGGTCATCAGGACGGTGGCCTCGGTGGGCCCATACCAGTTGAAGACCCGGCAGTCGTGTGCGGAGGGCCCGTCGAACCAGTCGGCGAACCGGGCCGGCACCACTTCCTCCCCTGCCAGCAGCAGCACCCGCAGTCCGATCGGCTCACCGCCCGTGTCGGCGGTGCCGTCGACGGCCGCCAGCTCCTGGGCGATGGTCGGCGTGGTTGCCAGCATGGAGACACCCTCGGTCCGCAGATGGATATGCAGCTGTTGTGGGTCCGCGGCCACGTCCCCGGGCACGAGGTGGATACGGGCCCCGGCCACCAGGCCGGCGAACAGCTCCCACACCGAGAGGTCGAAGGTGAAGGTGGAGCGGACGGCGATCACGTCCTGCGCCTCGGGTGCGATCACTGTTCCGGAGGCCTGGAGGTAGGCGAGCACATTGTGGTGGCTGATCCCGACCCCTTTGGGCACACCCGTGGAGCCCGATGTGTAGATCAGGTAGGCCAGGTCGCCCGGGCCGGGCCGCTCCGGGACGGCGCTCGTCGGGTCGGCGGCCGCTTCGGCGACGGTACGGACCGTAACGCCCTCCCGGGCCAGCAGATCGAGGACCGCACGGTCGTCGTCGGTCAGATGGGCGGTCAGGGCCGTCCGGCAACCCGAGTCGCGGATTACATGGGCAATGCGCTCCAGAGGCAGCTCCGGGTCGACGGGTACATACGCGGCGCCCGCCGACATCGCTGCGAGCAAGCCGGTCACCAGATCGGTGCCGCGCCGAGCGACCACTGCGACCGGGTCTCCCCGCCGTACACCGGCTGCGGCGAGGCCCGCGGCGGACGCTGCCGCCCGGTCGGCCAGGCGCCGGTAGGTGAGCGTTCCGTCGGGTCCGGTGACCGCGACCGCACCGGGTCGTACGTGAGCAATGCGGGCGACGGCCCGGTCCAGGGTTCCGGCCGGTACGTCGAGCGCACCGCCGTCGGCTCGACGGGCCTCGGTCTCGGTGTCGTGGGGCAGTAGTCCGGCCGCATCGTGCGGGCCTTCGGGGTCGGCGGCGAAGCGGCGCAACGCCTCCTCGTACATCGTGGCGAGGCCGGCCGCCCATGTGTCGGAGACCCGGTCACTGTCGTAGGCGAGTATCAGGCCCAGCTCGTGTCCGGGCGGGTGGACCGAGTACGTCGCCATAACGGCGTAGTTGGTGTCCTCGGCCGAACCGGGGTGTTCTTCGAGGAGCTCAACCACACCCGTGTCCAGCACTTCGCTGAGGGCATGGAAGCGGACGAAGTTCACACCCACGTCGAACAGCGGGTCGTTGCCGAGTGCCTGCTGCACGCTGATGAGCGGTGTGTGCCGGTGCTCCAGAAGCGTGCGTTCCTCGTCGAACGCGCGCCGTGCGAGATCGCGCCAGCTACCGCCGGGTACGGTCACCGAGGCCGGCAGCATATTGATGAACAGTCCCCGCAGGTCCTTGGCGCCGGGCAGATCGGGGCGACCGTGCAGGACCATTCCGGTAACCGGGTCGGTCACGGAGAGCGCCTCGGCCAGGACCTTGAAATGCACACCCACGGCCAGGCTCTTCAGCGGCATTCCCTCTTCCTTTGCGAGCCGGGTCAGGCGCTGCGAAGTGTCCGCGGCAATGTCGACCTTCACGCGGCGTACCTGGGGGAGCCCGGCCGGACGCAGGTCCACGACAGACCGTGGTTCGGCGTCCGCGAGCCGGTCCCGCCAGATCACAGCGACATCCGAGCTGTTCGCGGACTCCCGCTCCGTTCTGACGAAATCGGCGTACCTCAACGGGAGGTCGGGCCAGCGTTGCGCGTAATCCGGTTCGCGGTCGAGGAGCGCTGCCTGGCGGCTGAGGATCTCCGAAAGGGTGGAGGTCCAGCTCCAGCCGTCCAAAATGACATGGTTCTCGCTGACAGTGAGCTGAAACTCGTCGTCACCCAGCAGATGGACGGCGAGCCGCTGCAACGGCGCCCGCTCCAGGTCGAGATGGTTGATTCGTTCCGCGGCCACGAACGCATCGATCCCGGCGCGCTGTTCGTCCGGCGAACGGTCCGAAAGATCGCACACGGTCAGGCGTGGTTCCACATCACGGTGCACGATCTGCAGCGGTTCCGAATAGCCGTCCATGGAGATACTGGTCCGCAGAACAGGATGGCGGGCCATGGTGTCGGTGAGGGCCTTATGCAGCAGATCCGGATCGAGGCGCCCCCGCATCCGCACACTGACCGTGTTGTGGTAGATCCCCGCTTCGGGATGCAGGTGCAGGTGGTACAGCATCCCCGCCTGTGTCGCGGTCAGCGGATAAGCGTCCTCCGCATCCGCGGGAAGCACAACCCGGTCGTCGGCACTGATCATCTCGAAGGGGGCGGTGGGTTCCGGGCCGCGGTCGGGTTCACTCTGTGCGAGCCGAGCCGTGAACTCGGCGACCGTCTGGTGCTGGAACACCGCGTGCACCCGGGTCTCGTGGCCGAGTGCCCGCAGGGTGCCCGTGATCTCCACGGCCCGGATGGAATCGCCTCCCAGGGTGAAGAAGTTGTCGTGCAAACCGACCCGCTCGACGCCGAGGACCTCCGCCCAAACGTCGGCGACGGTCACTTCCAGTGGCGTGCGCGGAGCCGTGAAAGTAGTACCGGATGCGAGTCGGGCCTGCGCCGGGTCGGGCAAAGCACGTCGGTCCGCCTTGCCGTTGACGGTCAGCGGAATCCTGTCCAGGGCGGTGTAGACCGCGGGCACCATATAGGGCGGCAGCAGCCCCGCGGTGTGTTCGCGAAGGGACGAAACACCGGGCAGATCCCGGCCGGGAACGGGTACCAGCCACGCGACCAGTTGTTCACCGCGCACGTCCGCGGCCGCGGCAGCCACATCCGGATGGGCAACCAGGGCCACTTCCACCTCGCCGAGCTCGATCCGGAAGCCACGGATCTTCACCTGGGCGTCGCCACGGCCCCAGTACTCGAGCTCACCGTCCTCCGTGATACGGGCCAGGTCTCCGCTGCGGTAGAGACGGGCGCCCGGAGCGCCTGAGTACGGGTCGGGAAGAAACCGCTCGGCGGTGAGCGCCCCCCGGCCGGTATAGCCCGTGGCAACGCCCGCGCCGCCGACGTGGAGTTCACCGACCAGGCCCGGTGGCAGCGGATTCAGCCCTTCGTCGAGCACGTACAGCGTCAGATCGTCGATCGGCACGCCGATGGGGCTCCCGGTGCGCCCGCCCAGGTCCGCGGCCGTGATGACGCGGTAGCTGGAGTGCACCGTGGTCTCGGTGATGCCGTACATATTGACCAGGCGGGGATTCCGGTCACCGCGGGCGTCGATCCAGGGCCGCAACGTGTTCACATCGAGCCGCTCGCCGCCGAAGACCACGTATCGCAGTGCGAGGGCACGATGTGCTCCCTCAACGGCGTCCGCGGCCACGATGCCCTTGAAGGCCGACGGCGTCTGGCTGAACACGGTGACCGCGCAATCGTCCAGGAAGGCGAGCAGGTCCTGCGGGGACCTGGCGGTGTCGTCCGCCACCAGTGCCAGCTTGCCGCCGTGCAGCAGCGCTCCCCACAGCTCCCAGACGGACACGTCGAAGGCGTATGAGTGGAAGAAGCTCCATACATCATCGGGCCCGAATTCGAAGTGCCGGCCGGTCGCCGTGAACAGCCGTGCCACCTGGGCGTCCGCGACCTCCACCCCCTTGGGACGGCCGGTGGAACCCGAGGTGTAGATGACGTAGGCGATGTCGTCCGGGTGCCTGCCGGGCAGCCTGATTCCGTCCTCGGCCGGATCCAGTGCCGTGAGCGGACGACCGTGCCCGTCGATCGACACCTGGCGCATTCCCTTGCCTACACTCCCTGCCCCCTGTGCGCCGCAGACCACAACGCGGCCGCCGCAGTCGCCGAGGACATGACGGATGCGCTCCTCGGGATTGTGCACATCGAGCGGAACATAGGCCGCGCCCGCCCGCAGGACCGCGAGGATCGCCACAACCTGCGCGGGCCCGCGTTCCAGATGGAGTGGTACGCGTTCACCCGGCATCACACCTCCGGCTACCAGATGCCGGGCCAGGGTGTCGACACGATCCGCCAGCTCGGCGTAGGACACGGCCACGCCCTGCCAGCTCAGCGCCGTGCGCCGCGGGTACCGGCCGGCCGAGCGCAGAAATCCCTGGTCGAGGGTGTGTTCCACGAGGGCGGCAGCCCGCGGTCCGGGTAGTGCGCGGGGCTCGCTCAGGGGCAGCAGGCTCACGCTCCGGTCCGGTGCCTCGAGCCCTTCGGCCAGAAACCGGAGAAAGGCCTCGACCAGGGCCGACGCGGTGGACTCGTACAGCAGCTCGGTATCGTACTCAAGCATCAGCTCGAAGTCGTCGCCGCGGTCGGCCACACTGAGCGTGACATCGGTCTTGGAGGTACCGGTCTCGACAGGCACCGGGGTCATGACGGCCTCGCCCAGCCGCATCCGGGAGCGGTCCTCACCGAGGAAGGCGAACATGGCCCCGAACAAAGGGGACCCCGTACCGCCTCCCACCGCCGCGGTGGGCACATGCCGGTGATCCAAAGAGCGGGCGACGATCCGGGCGGACTCTTCGGCCAGCTCACGCAGGGTCGCTCCGTCCCGCAGCCGACTGCGCAGCGGCAGCGTGCTGATGAACGGGCCGACCGTACTGCGCAGCTCGGGCCGGGCCCGGCTGGCTACGGGCACGCCGATCACCAGGTCGTCGGTGCGGGCCACACGGTGCAGCACCGTACGCCAGGCGGCGAAGAGAACAGCGAATACGGACACTCCACAGCCGGCGGCGAACCGCTCGACGCCCTGCCGCAGGTCCGGTCCGGTGGTGCGGATCAGATGGCGCCCCTGGTGTGCGGAGACAGCCGGGCGCGGCTGGTCGAATGGCAGGCTCAGACCACGCGGGGCATCCTTCAGTTCGGCCCGCCAGTGGTCCACCGATGCCTGGGGCGAAGGCGCCTGTGCACTGTGCCGCTCCCACCAGGCGTAGTCGGTGTACGACGGCCCCACCGACGGTGACGGCGGGGTGCCGCCGCTACGGAATGCCTCATAGGTGTCCGTCAGCTCCTTAATGAGGACGCTCACCGACAGTCCGTCCACAACCAAATGGTGGAAGGCCACGACCAGCCGGTGTCGGTCGGGGGCGAAGGCCAGGAGCACACCGCGCACCAGGGGGGCGCCGCTGTCCAGCGCGAAGGGTTTGCGCAGTTCTGCACGGGTCAGCTCGTCCCTGCGCCGCTCCGCGGCCGGACGGTCCAGAGCGGTCAGATCGACATGGCGCAGCGGGGGCAGTTCGCCGAGGAGTCTGGGGTGAGGGGTGCCACGAACCTCCTCTGTTACCAGGCGCAGCCCTTCGTGCCGGTCCGGCAGTCGACCAAAGGCCCGGATGAGTGCGCCGGCGTCCAGCGGACCGTCTATATCGAGGGCGGCCGGCACGGTGTAAGCACCACCGGTGAGGTCGAGGGCGTGCGCGGTCCACAACTGCAGCTGGGTCTCGGACAGAACCACCTGCAGGGCGTCGGGACGGCGCTGCACCCGGGACGGGTTCGGGTGTTGCCGCGGCCGACGGGCCGCGAGGGCTCGCCCGGCCCGTTCAAGGCGATCGGAATCGGTCATCACTGTCCTTCGATGGCGTCATCGGCGGAGCCGGCGGCAGGAGCTGGGTCGTGGGCCTCGGCCGGGGCGTCGAGCGCGGCGAACGCCGCGACGAATTCACGGACGGAGCCGTCCTCGTCGTGTTCGAGCAGCAGCCGCGCCTGCTCCGCGACGGTCGGCCCTCCGAGCACCTTCTGCAAGGGGACCTCAGCCCGCATCAGTTCGCGGACTCGAGCCACTATGTGCATGGCGCGAATCGAGTCACCACCGAGCGCGAAGAAGCTGTCGTGGGCTCCGACGCGGTCGACTCCGAGAACGGTGCGCCAGATCTCCGCGACGACCAGCTCCGCCGGGGTACGCGGTGCGACAAATCGGCCCCCCTGTTGGAGATGGCCGTCCGCGGGATCCGGCAGAGCCCGTCTGTCGGTCTTTCCGTGTGTGGTCAGCGGCACCCGGTCCAGGGCGACGAACACGGCGGGCACCAGGTAGGGGGGCAGCACGCCTGAGCAGTGCTCGCGCAGCTGCTCCACAGTGGGCGGGCCGTCCGGGGCCGCCACGATCCACGCAACCAGGCGTCCGCCGCGGGCGTCGGCCACTGCTGCGGTGACAGCGGGATGCCGCAGCAGAACGGCCTCTATCTCGCCGGGCTCGACACGGTATCCGCGCACCTTCAGCTGGCTGTCGGCCCGCCCCATGTACTCCGGCCGGCCGGCGGCACCGATCCGGGCGAGGTCGCCGGTGCGGTAGAGCCGGACGCCGGGCCACTCGGAGAACGGGTCGGGCACGAACCGTTCGGCGGTCAGGGCACCCCGCCCCGCATACCCTCGCGCGACGCCCGCGCCACCGACGTACAGTTCTCCGATGGCCCCGGGTGGCACAGGGTTCATGGCGTCATCCAGGACATGAACCGCGGTGGCACCGATCGGAGGGCCGAGGTCCACCCGTGCCCCGTCTGTGACGACCCCGGCGGTGGCGTTGGCCGTGGTCTCGGAGGGGCCGTACAGATTCCACAGCCGTGCCCCAGGGAGGAGCCGACGGGTGCGGTGCACCAGCTCCGGGGTGAGTGCCTCTCCCCCGAGCAGCACGTCCAGGGGCCGTCGGTCTGTTCCGGCCTCACTCCCGGTCGGCTCAAGGGCCCGCAGCGTCTCGTCCCAGAGACGCGGCACGGTGTTGAGGGCGGTGATGTCCGGGCCACTGGCGGTGTTCGGGGCCAGGACGGCGGCAGCCAACGTCTCGGCGGGCCGCTCGTCCGCGGGGGGCAGTACGACCGTGCCGCCGAGCACGAGTGGACCCCACAGCTGCTTGAGAGCGGCGTCGAAGACCGGGGCCGCGGTCGCAGGAAGTACGGTGTCGGCGTCGATCAGACCGGCATCGGTGAGCCAGCCGAGGTAGTTGACAACATTACGGTGGGTCACCGCCACGGGCTTGGGCCGACCGGTCGAGCCGGAGGTGAAGAGGGTGTAGGCCAGGTGGTCGGGGCTCAGGGGCGGGCGGATATCGGCCGGCGGTGGCGGTTCGCCGTCCACAACGCCGCCTGCACGGCCGTCCGGCACCAGGACCACCCGACGACCACCCCCGTCCCCCACCAGCGGCGCCGTATCCGTGGTAGCGAGGCAGACTCGGGCGGACGCCTCGTCGAGCAGCGTGCCGATCCGGTCGGCCGGGTCGCCAGGATCGACTACCAGATAGGCGGCTCCGGAGCGCAGCACGGCAAGCTGCGCCACCAGGCGATCCACGGGGTCGGGTACGAGGACGGCAACAACGTCCTCCGGGCCCGCGTCCAGGCCGGTGGCAAGCCTGTCGGCATCCGCCAGCAGTCGACGGTACGTCAGTTCCCGGTTTCCGCTGCGCACAGCGGTCGCGCCCGGTGTGCGTGAGGCGACTCGGCCGATCAGCTCGGGCACTGTACGGTCCTGCCAATCGACGGCCGTGGGTGTGGCAGGGGTCACCAGAGACGGAGCGGGAGTGCCCAGACCGACCCGGCCGATCCGAATCCCCGGTGCCCTTCCGATCTGCTTGATGACCGTGGCGGTCGCCGTCAAAAGACGGTCCATCAGATCCCCACCGAGTTCGTCGGTGTACATCCCGTCGAGCCGCAACTCGACCAGGTCCTTCTGCCGCACCGCGATCAGCCTGAGTCCGGGCCCGCTGCCTCGCGCCGTGAGCGACTGGACGGGCCAAGTGCCCACGGAGGCCGGCACCTGGGTGAACGAGAAGCCCAGAGGGCCGATCACCCCTGACACGTCGCCCAGGAGTTCCACACTCTCGCGCTGTGCGGCGCGCGTGCTACGTACCGCGCCGACCACGTCCGCCAGCGTCCGCTCGGTGTCGACCTCGCAGCTGAACGGCAACCAGGAACTCAAGGGCCCGATCAGACGGTCGAGTCGGGGCACCTCACGCAGGCCGGTGCTCACTCGTACGGTAGGCGCCCGAACACCGCCGAACCGGTGAAGGACCACCAGCCAGGCGCTCAGCACCCGGGCCTCGGCGTCGGCGTACGGCCCGGGCAGGGCGACCCGGCGGAACGGCCGTGCCTTCAAGGGCAAGGGCACCCCTTTCCCGGCAGCGCCGTGCGAGGGCGCGGGCCCCAGGGAGCGCAGCCTGGCCAGTGCGTCGCCGGCCTCTCCGAGCCCTGTGGGTGCCGGGTTCACGTCCTGGCGGGCGCGCTCGGCATCCGGATCGTCGAGCACCTCGTGAAGCCATCCGGCGACGTCGACGTACTCCAGGTCGTCGTCCTGCTCGGGTGTGGCCGGGGCCGCGCCCCGCAGTTCGCGTTCCAGCTCGTCGGCGAGCAGCAGAAGCCCCTCCGGGTCCAGAACCTGCGCCGAGGCGGAGACTTCCATTCGGGCCGTGCCCACGAGGGCGGCGGTCCAGGGCCGGCCCCCGCCTTGCAGTAACGGTTCTGCGAATACGGTCAGCGTCGGTGGGCCGCCCACCGGAGAGGGTGTCAGTACCGTACGCAGCACCTCGTGGCGCCGTGTGACTGCCTCCACTGCGCCGGCCAGCTGCTCCTCTGTGACCGATTCCGGAACTGCCAGCTCAAGGGTGGCCACCGTATCGTCCTGGGCGGCGTCCTTCTGGTGCGGGCCCGCGCGAAAGGTCTCCGCGGCGGGCAGGGATGGCGCGGAGGTTGCTGTATTCACCTGCTGTCCCCCTTCAGTGGATCTGCGGTGGCGCCGTCCTCGACGAGGGCGACGGTTGTCGGACGGGTCTCCACCTGCTGCCAGTCAGCCGAGCCGGCCATCGCCACACGGATCTCACGCGGCCCGGTGAAGGGCCACCGCCCGTGTGCGACGAGCAGGTTGTCGACCAGAAGGACATCACCGGGCTGCCAGTCGAACACGGTCGACTCGGCCGCGAAGGCAGCCCTGATGGCATCGAGCTCTGCGGCGGTGAACTCGCTGCCGTCCCCGGACCTGCTCGTCTTGGGCACACGGTCAGGGCCGACCTGTTCCAGAAGCTCCGTGGCGAGTTCGGCTCCGATGGTGCTCAGGTGGAAGCTGGTGGCCTGGTTGAACCAGACCCACTCACCCGTTTCGGGGTGCCGTACCACTGCCGGCCGCACGGCCTCGGTACGCAGATGGTCGTAGGCAACACGGTGGAGACGCAGCCGCGTGCTCTCGGCGTAGGCGTCCAGGCCGCTCTCGTCGCACCCCAGTGCCTCCTGCCAGGGGATGCCGACGCCCGGCGTGTAGTTGCGTACGTAGCGGACTCCGTGCCGTTCGAGACGGGCGAGCAGATCGGCGGGAATCCGGCGCAGCACCTTCCGGGAGTCGGCGAGCGGGGTCTGGCCGCCGCTCTGCGCCGGGACGGCGCAGGAGAAGCCGAGCACCCGGGGCCACCGCCAGCTGTAGCAGGCCTCGTTGTGCATGTCAATGGCCTGGTCGGCCGGATACTCGGTGGAGGAGTAGACACCGTCGTCCAGCTCACTCCGCGGGGTCGCGCCGTCCTGATAGGCGAGGGCCCTGTCGCCGCCGACGGCCTCGATGACGGGGCGCAGCGCGTCGGCTCCCTCGTCGAATCCCCTGAAGAGGACAGCGCCGGACCGGTGCAGTTGCTCGCGGACAAGATCCGCGTTGGCCTGTACCCACGCGGTCAGCGGAACGCCGGGGTCCCGGGGGGCGGCGAGCACGGGCAGTGCCGAGGGCTGCATGGGGCCGAAGCGGACCACCGCCGGGCCGGTCAGCGACCTGCGCCTCAGGGCGCCTTGGGGAATGCGGGATACACGAAGGGACATGGGTGCTCCGAAGAATCGTCGGATGGCGCGTCAGGCGTTCCCCGGCAGCCTCACGGCACGCTCAGGGAGATCGCGTCGACGGGAATGTGCGGCCGGATCAGCCGCGGGAACGGTTGGACGGACCGAGGCGGGCTGCCCGGCGGTCACGGTTCGCGGCACGCTCGACGCGCACCTGCTTCCGCAGCCCGGTACAGACCTCACCGACCGTCGCCGCGTCTGCGGCCAGCGCTGTCAGGGCCGTACGGAACCGCTCGGCGAGGGCGGCGGCCCGCCCGTCACGGATCCGCCCGGTGTCGTGATTGAGGGCGATCGCGAGTCGGTCCCCGTCCGGGGCGACGGACACGGTGACCGGAAGTTCCGTCTGCTCTCGTGTCTCGGTGCGGACGACCGAGAGTTCCGGGAGCTCCGTTCCCAGGTCGGCGAAGGAGAAGTTGGACACGATCACCGAGGTGTCGAACAGCGCGGACGAGCTGGTCCGCCCATTCCACACGGCGATCCGCGCGAGGGGAGTGTGAATGTGTTCCTGTACCTGGTTCAAGGAGTGCTGCACATCCTTGGCCCAGGTGCCGAGCGGCAACGCCGCAGGCAGTCGGGTGCGGAGGGGAATCGTGTTGATGAACATGCCGATCATGCGTTCCACGTCCGGCAGGTCGGCGGGACGGCCCGAGCCCACGCTGCCGAACACCACGTCGTCCACACCGGTCTCGGCGGCGAGGGCGAGAGCCCACGCCGCATGGGCCATGCCCCCCAGAGTGACGCCGAGGCGTCCGGCTGTCGCACGCAGCTGCGCCGTGTCCGGAGCGGACAGGTGCAGGATGTGGTCTCGATGGACCGCGGGGCCTTCCCGGGGCACGGCGATCAACGCCGGATCGACGTCTTCCAGCATCCGGGTCCAGAACGCGCGTGCGGCCTCGGGGTCCTGCCGAGCCATCCAGCGTGTGAAGGTTCCGAAGTCGGGTGCCGGAACGGGCCGGGGGCTCCGCCCCTGCCGGATCGCAGCATAGTGTTCCAACACATCGCCCAGCAGAATCGGCAGGGCCCAGCCATCGAACAGAACATGGTGGTTGGTCCATACGAAAGCCCAGCGGCCGCCCCCGAGCCCGGCCACAGCGAGCCGGGCGAGCGGGCCGGTACCCAGATCGAAGCCGGCCTCGCGGTCCCGGGCGACAAAGGCGTCGAGACCGGCTTCCGGGTCCGATGTCAGGTCCAGGAACGTCACCGGCAGTTTGCGCACGGCAGGCACCACGAACAGCGGTCCGGGAACGCCCTGCCATACACACGCACCGCGCAGCACCGGGTGCCGGTCGAAGGAGGCCTGCCAGGCGTCCGCGAACGCATCCGGGTCCAGGTGTCCATCAAGGACGCAGACCAACTGCTCCACATAGACGCCGCTCGACCCGTTGTCCTCGGCGAGGGTACGGAACACCATGCCCTCCTGCGTCGGTGTGAGGGGCCACACCGCCGTCAGATCTCCCCATCGCCCGACCCAATCGCGAACGTCGGCGACCGCCGCCGTACCGTGCTTCAGCCCGGAGGACAGCATCAGCGGTTCCGTTCGGCCTGCGAGCGCGCGAAGCTCTTCCATCACGGCGTCCAGCAGAAGATCGGCCTCCGCCTGCCCGCTGTGTTCCACCTCGACGGCCAGGCTCCCATCGGTGATCAGGCTTTCCACCACGACCGCGGCGGGCCGTGTCCCGTCCGGGGCACGGACGCGGCCGAAGCCGGGTGCGATGAGTTCGAGCGAAGTGCCGGATGCCGTGGCCGTGCCGGTGCTGACCCGGCCCAGATAGTTGAAGTTGAAGTGAGGTGCGGGCAGTGAGGCGAAGAGGCCGGCCAGGCCGTTGTCGTGCGCCAGGTAGCGCAGCACACCGTGGTCGATGCCGCGATGCCGGAGATCGCGTAGCCGGGCGCGTACGTCCCACAGGGTTCCGAGCGGACTGTCGTCCGAGGCTGCTACCGGAAAGGGCGCGAGGGTGGTGAACCAGCCCACGCTGCGTGACAGATCGAGGTCGGGGTGCAGGTCCTCACGGCCGTGGCTCTCCAGCTCCACGACAACCGTGTCGAGACCGGCGATCCGGGCCTGGGCACGGGCGGCCGCCGTCAGCAGCCCTTCCTCGAAGGTGCTTCCCAGCCTGTGCACAAGCGCCTGCCGGAGGTGCTCGGTCTGCTCGGCTCCGAGCGTGCGGCGCGCCCGGCGAGCGGTGGCTTCGGTCCCGGGCGGTGTCGCAGCCGGGTCCGCTGCCGCGAGGGCGGCCAGCTCCTGGAGGTCCGTGCGGGCTCGGTGGTGTACGTGCGGGTCGAGTGCCCGCCGGCGCAGTTCGGCGGTCCATTGACGGTGCGTGGCACCCTCGGACTGCAGTGCCGGCTTGTCGCCCTCGCGTACGGCGGCGAGCGCGTACTCCAGGTCCTCGAGGACGATCCGCCAGGAGACGGCGTCCATGACCAGATGGTGGGCCGCCAGCACCAGGCGCTGCGGACCATGGGGGCCGAGGTCGGCGAGATGGGCTCGCAGGAGCGGACCGCGCACGGGATCGATCCGGGTGTTCAGGTCGTCGGCCAGTTCCTTCAGCCGCTGGTCGACTCGGCCGTCGGCGAGCGCGGACAGATCGGAGACCTCAACCGGCACCTCGGCCACCGGATCCACTGTCGCGCGCATCCGCCCGCTGCCGTCGTCCGTGAAGCGGGTCCGCAGCGCCTCATGGGTATCGGCCACGGCGTTCAGCGCCCTGGTCAGTTCGTCCCGGCCGATGCGATCACGCACTCCGAGCAGCAGGCCCATGTTCCAGTGGGCCGGTACCGCCAGGTCCAGCTCGTAGAACCACTGCTGGATCGGTCCGAGTTCGTCGGTACTGTCGCCCTGCGAACGGCCTCCGGCGCCGACGCCAAGAGTGGCGTGCGGGGCGAGTTGGGTGATCGTGGGGTGCTGGAACAGCTGCCTCGGGGTGATCCGGATACCGGCCCTCCGAGCCCTCGCCACCACCTGGATCGAGAG